>DATEHJ010000262.1:0-2475 GCA_035279645.1 Gemmatimonadaceae bacterium | reverse complement strand
TTCCGGCTGGGCTCCGAATCCGAGCTTGCCGCGCGGCGCGCGGTCGAGCGCAAGCTCCATGAGCCGGCGCCCGATGCCGCGCCGCTGATACGCCGGGTCGACGAGGATTTCCGGAATCGTCGCGAAGAAATAGCCGTCGGTGAGAACACGGATGCTTCCGACCAACCGATCGCCGTCCCAGGCGCCGATGTTGACGGTGCGCGCAAGCGCGGCGGCGGCGGCGTCGCGCGCGTAGGCGCGCGGCCAGACGCGTTGGGCCAGCGCGAGAAAATCGTCGACCGCGAAATTGTCTTCGTATGTCAGATCGGGCATGCGAGCTCCGTGTAGCCGTCGAAACCGAACCGCCCGCGAACTGTTCGTGTCGGCAGCGCCTCACGCCGGCGGCAGATCGTAGCGTGGAAGCGTGATGTCGCCTCGAAAGGAGCGACCGATCGCGACGTCGGAAACGAATGGCAAACGCAACATCTGCGAGATCAGGTTGCGCACCGCAATCCCGAGCGACGTCCTCGGCGCCAGCGACGACGCGAACTTGGCCGCGGACTGTTGCCGCTTCTCGACGAACGGCATGAGGCGCTGCTCGTAACGCGTGAACGCAGTCGCGAAATCGCCGCGGCAGTCGTGCAGCTCGCCGGCGAGCACGTACGCCTCGGCGATCGCCAGCCCCGTTCCCTCGCCAGCCATGAGCGAGACGCAGGCCGCGGCGTCGCCTACCAGCGCGGTCCTCCCTTTCGTCCAGCGAGGCATCCGAATCTGACTCACGGAATCGAAATAGATGTCGGTGGCCCGCGCGAGCTCGGCCTCGATCTGCGGCCATTCCCAACCGGCGTCGGCGTAGACGCGGCGCAGAACGGACTTCGGGTCCTCGCGCCCCTTCATGAGCTCGTCGAGGAAAATGAAGAGGAAGAGCGTTTTGTCATCGCGCATCGAGAAGCGCGATATCTGCCGGCCCGGCAGATTGTGACTGATGAACACCAGCTCCTCGCGCGGCCGATACCCATCGACCTCGAAGGCGGCGACGTGATATCCGAGCGAGGCTTCGAATGACGAATCCGGTCCGAAGACCAGGCGGCGCACTCGCGAATGCAGACCGTCGGCGCCGACGACGAGATCGACCTCGCGCGCCGGCGCGTGATCGAAGGAAACACGCACGCAGTCGCCGACATCCTCGATTGTCGCCACGGAATCGCCGACTATCGTCTCGACCTTCCCTTGGATCGCGCGGTAGATCGTCGCCGACACATCGGAGCGCCGCAGACTGGTGAAACGGCCGTTGGTCATTCGATTGAAGACCTCCACATCGAAGCCGCCTTTCTTCCGTCCATTCCGATCGACGAAGCGCACTTCGCGCATCCGGTAGCCGAGCGCGCGGATTTCGCCGATCAGCCCCATCTGATCCGCGATGTCGTATCCGACGCCCCAGAAGTCGATGATGTAGCCGCCGGTGCGGAGCTGCGGGGCCTGCTCGACGAGTAAGACCTCGTGCCCCGATCTGTTCAACCAATACCCAAGAGCCGGCCCGGCGACGCCGATGCCGTTAATGACGATTCGCATTGTCCATCCTTGTCAGGCTTCGGTGCTCGCTGGCCGGTGAGAGCGCTATCGCTTCAGTTGATACTGCATAGCCACTGCTCCGGAGCCGAATTGCACCCGGTTCACCAGGTGAAGGTCGACGAGCTTCGACAACCCGGCAAACAACGTCGGCCCATGGCCCGCGATCCTGGGGTGCACCACGAATTCGTATTCGTCGATCAATCCCATTTCCGCCAACGCGAATGGGAGCGTCAAACCGCCGACGAGCAGCCCCTTGCCTGCCTGCGACTTGAGCCGCCGGACCGCCCGCTCGAGATCCCCGCGCACGAGCTCCGCATTCCAATCGACTCGGTCCAAGGTGCTCGACACGACATACTTCTGTGCCGCGTCGATCTTCCGCGCGAAGGGTTCCATCCACTCGGGCCTCTCGCCCGCGGGTCCGGGCTGCCGCCACGCTGCCTCCATCATTTCGTACGTCACCCGGCCGAAGAGCAGGGCATCGGCCCGATCGATGTTCTCGACCGCGTGCCGATGCACGTTGTCATCCGCGATCATGACACGATGATCGCAGCATCCGTCCAGTGTGACGTTGATGGAATATCGAAGCGGTCGCATCGCGATGTTCAACGGGAGTGTCGGCCGGGGCTCGTCGAAATGTCGCTCGCGGCGTTTGCTCGGCACAGTGCGGATGGAGCCAGGCGGCGGCAGAGCTCGGAAACCAGCCGCTCCACGTGCCGATGTGGCCGTTTCCCTCGGCATCGCATCGCGCTTCGGCGATCCGATGATGAGCGCTCAGCGAGTCGCTCTTGGTGCGCGCCGTCGTCACTCAGCGCCCTGCATGAGGAAGATCTCATCGGTAATGGTATACGCCGGCATACCGAAGGATGGATCTTCCACTTCGAGCGCGCCAACGCCAAAGGACACGACACCCACCGCGCGGGCCGA
>DATEHJ010000261.1:0-2835 GCA_035279645.1 Gemmatimonadaceae bacterium | reverse complement strand
ATGCGAAGCTCGGTGCTTTCGGCGCGACGGCCGAGGCGTCCCACCTGTCGGTATTGATCGGCGGCTTCGTCGAGACGTCCGAGGCGCGCGTCGATGCGCGCGCGCTTCGCGAGTGCGCGCCCGCGCTGCAGCGGCGTGAGTGATTCGTCGGCCTCGAGCAGTGCGTCGACTACGGTGCGCGCCAGATGCAGAGCGCCGCTCTCGAAGATGTGATCGGAAAGGACGAGAATACTGTCGGCGGCGACGAGCTTCGACGCGTCCCACTCGAAATCAGTCGCCTGTCGCAGGAGGGCGGCGCCTAACAACGTCTGGCTCAGCTGCACGGCGCGTTCGAGGAGCTCCTGTCGCTCCGCAGCCGGTACGAGGCGCGCCTGCGACACGAGGCTCGCTATCGCGAGCCACTCGCCGTCATGGAGTCCAAAGGCCTCGCCAGTGGACCCGACATCGGCGCGGTAGGCGGTCGTAACTGCCTGAATCATTTGTTCAAGATTGTTCACCCGA
The DNA here is from genome assembly GCA_035279645.1 of Gemmatimonadaceae bacterium. Lineage (GTDB taxonomy): Bacteria > Gemmatimonadota > Gemmatimonadetes > Gemmatimonadales > Gemmatimonadaceae > AG2. The sequence continues at coordinate 2,334 of DATEHJ010000261.1, read as the reverse complement.
GGGAAACGCGATAGACCGCCCGGCTTGCACCTCGGGATCGCAGCACATTTTCTAAGAATTTCTTAATATTCAAGATCGACGAAGTTCAACCATTTATTCGATTAAGGACTACCTCGTGCCGACAAAGAAGAGGGTAGGACGTCCCCCGAAACGACCCAAGGGCACTCGGACGGCACGTCGCGCCGGCGACAAGAAGACGAGTGCTCGAGCGGAAGGGGCTCTCATCCCGAAAGAGGAGCTCGCGCAGGAGATCGCAACTATCGTTCGCTACCACCACCTGACTCAGACCGAGGCGGCGCGGATCGTGGGCGACGCTCCGTCGCAGATGTCACTGCTGTTGTCAGGGCACCTCGAGGGCTTCTCGACCGAGCGGCTTCTCAGGATGCTGTTGCGGCTCGGCCGCGATATCGAGTTGGTGTTCCGACCCGCGTCGAATCCGCGTGCTGCGCGTTTCCGAATCACGCACAAATCGACGCTTGGCAGCGCCGTGTGAACACTTCTGGGTTCTTCCGGGAATTCCGGATGCGAACTGATCGTCGATGTGGTCGCGGGCGGAGGACCCTCCGGGGCACTATAGACAATCCTGCCATTGCCGCGCGGAGACATCCGCGACACTGAGCCAATGGCAGGATTGTCATAATGCCCCGGAGCGCCCCCGCCTGCGATCACGTACGAGCGCTTTACCGCTGTTGCTTCGTTCCACCTCGCTCGTGCGCTCAGCGGCGCCTAACGGCATCAAGGGCGAGTTAGCTTCACACGAGCGAATGGACGCCGGCCGCGCGCGTCCTCGTTGTCCATGTGCCATTCCCACGTATCCGCCGCCCGGTCGTACACGAAAGTCGTACGTACGCGATCAGTCGCCGAGTAAGTGAAGACGAACGGGATCGAGTCGCCCGCGGCGACGCCGTGGCCTTGCCCAGCGGGAAGGAAGGCGTTGTAGTCCGTGTTGTCGAGCCACAGCGCGCGGTACTCGTGGGTGTGCGGGTCGTGCACGAGATACACGATCGCCTCGTACGCGGGCGTTCCGGCTGACGTGCGCTCCCGTGAGACTTCGTGCATCTGCACGTACTCATTACCGAGCACCCACGAGAACGTGACGTCGTGGACGACATCCTTTTCCGCCATGTGGCCGCGGAGCACCCACCGACCGATCAGATGATTCAGCAGACTGTCGCGTTGGGGTACCTGCGCGTGGAGCGACGAGGCGAGAAGGAGTCCGGCGAGCAAGAGGATCGTGCTGGCCGGGGTCCGTCCGCCTCTCCTAGCGCGACCCATCGCGCTGTACGCTCAATGCCTCTATTGCCGCCCGCCACACGACGGGATCACCGAGTCTCACCGCGCGGTCGGCACCGACGTTCTCGAGCAACAAGCCGAGAAGCTTCACTCGCTCATCGTCATCCCAGAGAATCCTCCCTTCGATCATTTCGAGCTTCTCTGGAGTGAGCTCCCAACGCGTCCGCGCCTCCTCGCCTTTCCAGGCGCGTCCCTCGCGACGGATGTTCCAGTCGGAATCCCTCATCGATGTGGGCATGCTTAGCGCCTCCGGCAGCGATCATCGAATCATAACGAAGCACTCATGACCGCACCTGTGGTGCCGGCGATGGTCGATTCGTAACCTTGGCCTATGTGGAATCCAGCCGCCGATGAAGCTGCCGTATAAACTATGCCGGGTCGCTCGCTCGCAATTGCTCTACTCATAGCGCTTTGCCCTGCCGCGCTGCACGCCTGCTTATGCTCCAATGGCGGGCCCCGAAATGCGCTACGGCGTTCTAGCACGGTATTTCTCGGGCGCGTCATATCGACTACTTTGCGCCGCCAGGAGCCTTATGGGGAAGTTCGGCTTGCGCGGTTCAAAGTGACGCAGGCGATCAAGGGTACGACGACGGGCAAGACCGAAGAGATCGAATACCTCGTCGATACCGGTGGGAATTGCGGCTTGCCACTTACAGCTGGTCTTCAGTTACTCGTTTACGCCACGCCGGACTCCGGGAGCGTAGTCCCTTGGACGGACTATTGCGCAGGGACGAAGCTCCAGGAGTGTGCCGAACCTGACTTGCGCGCTCTGCGTATCCCTGTGCCACCTGGTGCGCGAGACTGTAGTCCTCCCCCGGTAAGAGGGACCGGGCCATCGCGGTCAGCCCATTCGCGATCACGAGCCGCTATCTAGCGAACGCTGAAGGTCGTGATGCAGGACCGCCGCCCAACGAAGCTGCCTCGCGGCATTCTCCAGTCGATGTTCCGCCGTCGGGCGCCAGGGGTCCGAAATGGCTAGTGTGACAGTTCAGTCATTTTGAGATGCTAAACTCAGGATTCCGCGTGTTGCTGCGGCGAACA
>DATEHJ010000260.1:0-9459 GCA_035279645.1 Gemmatimonadaceae bacterium | reverse complement strand
CGGGAACGTTGCGTCTCACGAATCTGAACGAGGATCTCCGGACGCTGTTCGAGCTGACGCGCCTCGACACGCTCTTCTCCCTCGATCAGCCGGGAGCCGAAACCGAGACCGCGGCTGATCTGCGGCCCGGTACTCCCTCCGCGCACCGCGACTCGGCACCTGGTCGCCGCGTCGACCCCGAGTCGCGTCCCTGAGCGCCGAGCTCGAGTCACCGAGGCGTTAGGCGACGCCTCGGGTGTTGACGTGCCCGACCGCAGGCCGGCGAAGCGCGACGAGCGGCAAACAGACGACGCGGATCCCCCCGCCGCGGCCAATATCTTGCCCGCCATCGCCGGGTCATTCACGGGAGTGGTGCAATGATTCGGAAGTTGAAGGATGGACACTACCGCCTCTACTCGCGAAAGAAGGATCCCAAAACGGGGAAGCGCCGGAACCTCGGCACCTTTCGCAGTCGCTCGGCTGCCGAGAAACACGAGCGGGCCGTCCAGTTCTTCAAGCGTGGCGGCTAGGGGCGGGTTCTGCCTCGCTAGGCAGGACGGCGCTCGGTTGTATCCAAAGGCGTTCCCGCCTCGCCGGTAGACCTAACGACGTAATCACGTTATGCATCCCATTTACTCGCGGCTGCCTTACGCTTAGGTTTCTTCGCACTAAGAAAGTGTTAATGCGCGTGACCAAATAGGTCGTTGGGTGGGTCCCTTACCGCGAGTCCGCCGCATCGAGATCAACCTCAGACTACCGAACTAATGCCACGCACCGCATCGCGACGCGGCCTAACGCCCGGCATCAGCCGCATCGATCAGCCAACCACCAGGACGCACGGCTACTTCGTTCGCGTCGGCTACCGCAAGACCACGAAGGGGTGGCGTCCGAAGGCGAGCGCGTTCTTCGGTGATGCCAGTCACGGCGGTAAGGCCTCCGCGCTTCGCGCCGCCGAGCGATGGCTCAAGCAGACGCGTCGCACGCAGCCGAAACGCGGCAAGGCTGCCTGACGAGTAGGCTGTCCGAACACGGCGCTCCCTAACGGGGCGCCGTGTTCGGTTTTGTCTCACTCGCGCACCGCTCCGTCATCGCGGCCGGTGTGGTGAAATGTCTTCGCTGACGCTGCGGCGAAGCGGTCCGTAGCCGTGTCTCCACGGGCCGCAAAATCGTCCTCCTCATAGCCACCGAAGCTGGTGAGCGTGAGGAACGTCACAATCATCGCCGCGGCGCAGATCTCGCATCCCGAGACGGCGTCGCATCACCACACGGATCATGCGTCACTCCATTCGCACGTTCACGCTGGCCGCGGCCTGCCTCATTGGGCTTGTCGCCTGCTCGCATTTCCGCCGAGAGCAGCCCACCGCCTACGAGGTTACCCCCGCAGGATCCGCGATGCCGACCGCGATCCGCATCGCTCACGATTACGGCTGCTCCGCCCAGCAGATCGAGTCCAACTGGCAAACGTCGAAGTTGGAAATGGCCAAGGCCGGAACGCCTATGTGCAGCGTTCTCGGACGCTACGGTGATCCGATCAGCGTCTCGAAGAACACCATCGCCGACATGCAGCTCGTCTCGATGCTCCACCGCCAGCCCAATGGCCGCTACTACAACGCGACTTTCGTGTACTACGTGGACACGAAGGTCAATCGCGACTTGAAGCGGCCCGTGGGCAAGTGGCTCGTCGACCGCGTCTCCGCGACGCGGTGAGGCCGTCCTGGAGGGACTAGGCCTTCACTACGCCACTCGCCAGGCGTGAAGAGCAGGAGCGCGCGCAGAGCGCGCGCGACTCCAAATAAGCTTGTCGCGAGTGCTAGCGAGCGACGCTTCAACTGGATATGACGCGGGCCAAAACGACGTTCGTTTTGGCCCGCGCCATATCCGGTTCGTCCCTGAGGAGAGCGTTCTCTCCCGCGGACGCTTGCCTGGAGCGGAGCAGCGCCATAGTCTAGCAGTAGGTGCCAAGACGCGTCGACGTTCCCACTGACGTCCGCGTTTGGCGGGGAGGGCCGTCCTCATGATGCGCCTTTGGGCCGAATCATATTCGAGATCGACGCCCGTTAGCTCGAGCGCCATAATCAGCGTTGTCACACACGCGCTGCTCATCGGCGTAGCGATTGCCAGCACGAGCCGGCCGACCAACGTCGATCCCGATTGGATCGAGAATCGCGTTTACTATCTCCCGCCGCCTAACCGCGCTCCGACGCAAGAAGGCTCGCGCGAGACCATCAAGTACATCGAGCTCGCGCCAGAAGGCATCGGTGCGGGCCTCGGCAAAGCCGGCATCGGTACCGACCAGCCCGTCCTGCATGACCTCTCCGAGACCATAGGCGATCTCGGTCGTGACACAACGAACACCCAGAACGCGCCCAAGCTCGCCGGCGCCGGCGACTCGGTGTTCTCCCAACTCGAGGTCGACTCCACTGTCACGCGGTATCCGGGAAGTGCCGCGCCCGCATATCCGATCGAGATGCTGAAGCAGGGACTTCAAGGTTCGGTAACGACTCAGTACGTCGTCGACACGACCGGCTTCGCCGACACGACCTCGCTCAAGATCATGCGCACGACGAACCCCGAATTTTCCGACGCCGTGCGCGCTGCGCTGCCGTACATGCGCTTCTTCCCCGCAAAGGTCGGCGCGAAGAAGGTTCGCCAACTCGTCGAGCAGGAATTCAGCTTCAAGATCGAGCAGGCTGCGAATCAAACGACGCCCGCAACCCAGGCGTCGGCCAAAAAGCCCGAGCTCGACAAGCCCATCCAAGCGCAAAAGAATCCGCGCGGCTGACGCGAAGCTGACGCTTCCTTCCGAAATCGACTCTTCGCACCGCGCCCCTCCGACTGTCGAGGCGCGCGCGATTAATTTGCGCCCGATGCGTCACACCGTAAAGCTGCATGGCGTCGTCATCGGCTGGTCGGACCTCGAGTACGTCGAGCCCGGCCTTGGCCGCGCCCGTGGCCGCTTTCGCCCAGGCGTTGGTTACGAACTTGTTCAACCCGTCTTTCGACTCTTCGCCGAAGCGTGTCCTCGCTCCGAATCGGCGGCTCGCGACGAGGTCAAGCTCGCTCGCTACTACAAGTCCCGCGACGCGTTGCATCTCGAGCTCGTCGACGCCGCGGGCAAGCTGATCGCGACCTCCACGATTCACATCGCCGACTACTCGAGTGAAGAGGGAAGCGATTGCGAGCTCGACGTCCTCATCGCGGACACGGCGTACTGGGAGCGGCGTTCCTCAACAAGCTGAAAACCTCGCGCGCAGAAGTTGCACGGTACGCGGTCATCCCCCCAAGTCTCCCAATGTCGTCCCGAGCGATGAGGGATCTGCTTGGCTTTTGCGCCGGTGTCTCGTTCTCTCAACTGCGGCAAGCTCGCAGTCGCGGTCGCCCTGCTCTTCATTCTTGGCGCCCGCGCCGTCGCTCAGACGGACATCAACCCGTCTCCAACGGTCATCAACCCGTCGCCACCAGGATATAAGGAATACATCGCGATCCTCGGCACGCCGCTCGGGAGTCTGCCGCCCCTCACGACATACACCTTGTCCGGCCTCGCGCAGCGCACCCCCGAAATCGTCGCGCGCTACGGCTTCGTCTCGGACATGGCGCTTCCTCTCGCGCCAGACTCCGGCGGCCACCATGCGCATTCACTGAGCGCGTTCGGCCTCACCGGTCTCTTTCCGCTCGATCTCGGTGGGACGGTGTCGCTCACTCTCGGAGTGGCGAACCAGACGTGCACGGGCTGTACAGGAGCACGATTCATGGGCTCTGTTGCCTTTGACTCGCGCATCCTCTCGACCGCGCTCGACGACGCCGGCAATGGCTCGAGGTTCAGCCTTGCCGTGAACGGCGAAGTCGGAGCTGGCAATCCGGCGACCGGTACAGCTTGGACCGCGGCCGTCGGCTTTCCGCTCAGCTTGACGGTCGGGCCGCAGTCGGGAACGCAGCTCATTCCCTTCATGACGCCGGGCGTGACCTTTGTGACGACCAGCGGCTCGAACGAAGCCAACGAAATCCATTCGCTTCGGGCGATCACCGGCGGTGGGGTCGCGCTGTTCAATGCCAAGAGCAACCTCGGCGCGAGCGCGGGCATTCAGTACATCTTCGTTCCGAAGACGCAAGTCCTTATCGGGGTCAGCCTCAGCTGGGGCGGTCGTTAGTCGCGGTCACCATCATTAGCAATTGCTAATGAAAGTCGTGGCGCTGTGCGAACTCGGCGCCGACTTCGGCTTTGAGTCCGCGGAATTCTTCGCCGCGAATGTTGACCACGCCCTGCTCGACCTGCAGCGTCCCGCGCACGAGCAGTAGCGGAGTCGTCGAGATGAGCAATGCCTGTCGCTCGAATCGCTTCGGGGTCACGACGACGTTCACCGTACCCGTTTCGTCCTCGAGCGTCAGAAAGACGAACCCCTTCGCCGTGCCCGGCCGCTGCCGGCAGATCACCAGTCCGGCGCCGGCGATGCGATCGCCATCTTTTCCCTCGGTGACGAGCTGACGCGTGGTTCGGATGCCGTTAGGCGACAGCACCGGCCGCAAATGCGACATCGGGTGGCCATTGAGTGAGATGCCGGTCATGCGATAATCGGCTTCCGTCAGCTCGCCGGGCGACATCATCGGTAATCCCGCTGATCGCGCCGCCGAGCTGGGCGACACCGTCCGTCGCGGCGCCAGGGGCCCGGCGTCGCCGCGCAACGCATCGAGCACCTCCCAGAGCGCTGCCCGGCGCTTGCGCAGGTCCGGCTCGTCAGGCACGTACCCATCGAACGCGCCCGCCTCGGCGAGATGACGCAGCGTCCGCTGATCGAACCGCGTCCGCCGCGCGAAATTGTCGATCGACTCGAACGGGCCGGCTGCGCGTGCCTGCTCGAAGATCTCTTTCGCTTTCGATCCCAGGCCGCGGACGGATCGCACGCCGAGCCTAACGGCTGGCGCGGGCGCGGCCCGGTTCGTCGGTTCGAGTGTCGCGTCCCACTGCGAATGCCGTACGTCCACCGGCCGCACCTGAACGCCGTGACGCCGGGCATCCTCGATCAGCGTGCCCGGAGCGTAAAACCCCATTGGCTGCGCGTTCAGGATTGCCGCGGTGAATTCCGGCGCGTAATAGTGCTTGAGGTAAGCCGACGCATACACGAGCAGCGCGAACGACGCCGCGTGCGACTCGGGGAAACCATAATCGGCGAACGCATTGATCTGGTTATAAATCCGGACCGCTGTCTCCTCGGCTATGCCATTGGCTTTCATTCCGTCGATCAACTTCGCGCAAATCGCCGCCATGCGCTCGCGGCTTCGCTTGTGCCCCATTGCACGGCGGAGCATGTCCGCTTCCCCCGCTGAGAATCCGGCACAGGCGATCGCGACCTGCATCCCTTGTTCTTGAAAGAGTGGCACGCCTAACGTGCGCGCAAGAATCGGCTGCAATGAAGGGTGGGGGTACTCTACCTTCTCCTCGCCCGCGCGCCGTCGGAGATACGGATGCACCATGTCGCCCTGAATCGGTCCCGGACGGATGATCGCGACCTCGACCACCAGATCGTAAAAACAGCGCGGCTTCAACCGTGGCAACGTATTCATCTGCGCCCGACTCTCTACCTGGAAGATGCCGATCGTGTCGGCGGCACAGAGATCGTCGTACACCGCCTGATCGTTCATGTCGAGCTGAGCGAGATCCACGGTGATGCCACGCGTCTGTCGGACATACAACAGACAATCCTGAATGAGCGTCAACATTCCCAGGCCGAGCAGATCGATCTTCACGAGACCCACCGGATCCAGGTCGTCTTTCTCCCACTGAATCACCGTGCGGTCGGGCATCGACGCCGGCTCGATCGGCACAACCGTCGACAACGGCTCGGCGGTCAGGACGAAGCCGCCGACATGGATCGAGCGATGACGCGGCACTTGATGCAACCCGCCGACGATTTCGGCGAGGGCGCGAACGCGCTTGTCCGACGGATCGAGCCCCGCATGCACGAGTGGTGACGTGCGATCGCCGGCCGAGGGCCTGATCGCCGTCGTCGGGTCACGCCGCTCGTTATGCGTTTGCTTGGCGTAGCGATCCATGTACTCGGGCCGTGCCGCCGGCGTTTCGCCATCACGCGCCACGCGCCACGCGTCACGCGTCACGTCCTTGGCTTGTTCTTTCACTGCCCGGGACTCCAGCGTCGCCGTCGTTCCCGGAATCATTTGCTGGCCGAACGCGCGCGCGATCACCCTCTCCGCCGACTCTTCGGCTTCGCCGTCGTCGCCTAAGGACTCGCCGCGCAGCGCGTCGGCCGTCGCCCGCGCCGAGAAGCGGTCGCTGAGCGTCGCCAGGCGGTCCGCTTGTTCGACCGAAAAGCCAAGAACCCGGGCCGCGTCGCGCACCGCCGAGCGGCCACGATAGGTAATCTGCTCGCACACCATCGCCGCGTGTTCGCGACCGTATTTCTCGTAGACGTATTGAATCACGCGCTCCCGTTCGCGATGCGCGAAATCGATGTCGATGTCCGGCGCCTCACGACGCTCCTCGCTCAGGAACCGCTCGAAGAGCAACCCGAGCCGAATCGGATCGACGGCCGTGATGCCCAGGCAATAACACACGGCGGAGTTCGCGGCCGAGCCCCGCCCCTGACAGAGAATCCCTTCTCGGCGCGCAAAACGCACGATGTCCCAGACGATGAGGAAATATCCCGCGAGCCCGAGCCGCTGAATCATTCCCAGCTCGTGCTCGACCTGGCGGCGATGAGCCTCGCTCGGAAAGACACCGTCGTCGCCCTTGGTTTCCCCCTCCCCCTCCCCCTCCCCTTTCCATCGCTCTTGTGCGCCTTGAACGACCAGCCGCTCGAGATATTCGTCAGCCGTGACCTTCGGCGGTAACGGAAACGCCGGCAGCGTGGGCTCGAGCTGCTCCATCCGAAACGCGCACCGCTCGGCGATCGCCATCGTAGCGCCGATCCCCTCGGGTGCGTGCTGCCACCGTCGTCGCATTTGCGCCGCGCTCTTGAGATACCATTCGCCGTTAGGCCGGAGGCGCGTTCCCATGTCATCGAGTGTTTTGTCGTGTCGAAGACACGACAAAACGTCATGGACGATGCGGTCGCGGGCGCGCGCGTAATGCACGTTGTTCGTCACGACCCAAGGCAGATCGAGCGCGCGTGCGACCTCGATCAATCCGCTCACCATTGCTCGTTCTTCGGCGAGCCCGTGATCCCAGCATTCGATGGCCATGCGGCCGTCGAATGCATCTTTGATGGAAGCCGCTGCCTCGCAGGCGCCGTCGAGATCACCCGCCGCGACGAGCGACGGAATCCATCCGCGCGGACAACCGGTGAGTGCGAAGAGGCCGTCGGCGTGCCGCGCGAGCACCTCGAGCGAGACACTCGGCTCCCCGCGGGCGTTCTCCATCCGTGCCCGCGTAATGAGCGTCGAGAGATTCCCGTACCCTTCGCGCGTCTCGGCGAGCAGAACGAGGTGCGTGGCGCGTGGCGCGTTGTGCGTGGCGCGTTGGGCGTTGGGCGTTGTGCGTTGTGACGGAGCACTCTTTGCCTTCAGCGCACAACGCTCTGCGCTCAACGCACAACGCACGACGCTCAGTTCCGCCCCAATGATCCCCTGAATCCCCACCTCACGCGTCGCCTGCGCGAATCGCACCGCGCCGCCCAACTCGTCGTGATCGGTGAGCGCGAGCGTCGGCATCCCGAGGGTGGCGGCGCGGGCCGCGAGCACTTCCGGCAACGCCGCCCCGTCGAGCAGAGAGAAGCAGGAGTGACAGTGCAGCTCGACGTAATCGTTATGCTTGCTCGATCGCGTCAATCGAACCACCCCTGCACCCACCACTGATCATCCATTCGATCGAGGTAGAGAACGAAATCTCCGAACGCGCTCTCGCATCGCCAGTAATCGCGGCGATAGCCGTCATCCCACCAGTCACCGGAGAGTCGTTCGGGTCCGATTGCCCGTTCGATCGTAAGACGCCGTCCGCGCCATGTCACCGCGCGCGGTACGCCCTCTTCACAGATGACGAACACCGACTCCGGCGATTCGAGCAACCGGATCGCAGGGTCGGCCCGAACGGTGATGACTGTGCCATCCGCTCCGTCAGTTGGGTTTTTGTCGATCAGTGACTCGACCCACGCCCCCGCGCGTTCTGGAACATGCGCATCGCGCGCGACCGGCTTCACCACCACGTTCGGTCCGAGCTCCGCGCGCAGCCGTGCGAGCGCTGAATCGACCGCGGCGGTGTCGCGCCATGCCGTATCGAGCAGATCACCTTGTTCGCCCGAGAGCGGGGCCGCGGCGACGATCGCCACCCCCACACCGATCGCCGGTGCGCTCAATGGCCATGTGTCGAGCAGCGCTCGACATCGTTCGAAGAGTGGCGCCGAGCGCGCGACGGGGCGAGCAAGTCGCACTTCACGCGTTACCGTGTGCGCGCGCGCGAGCGCGTCCGTCGGGAGTGCCCCGCGACGATCGTCGAGACTGAGCGTGATTGCCAGCGCCGCCACCGCCTGGCCATACGCCGCGAGTCGATTCGTTAGGCGATCGAGCGCCGCGCGGACCAGAAAGAGAATCGGCTCCATCGTCGTCGCCGGCGTCGGCAGCTCGGTGTCGACCACCGGCAAATCGGGCATGCGCGCCAGCACGGGTCGCCGATGATCCTCGCCGCGCGCCAAACGCCAAACGCGCAGTCCTTCATTGCCCCATCGGCGCTCCACGTCTTCCGGCGACAGCGCCGCGAACGAGCCCACCGTGCGCAGTCCCAGTGCCTCGAGCGCCATGCGTAGCTCGTCTTCCATCGGCACGAGTGCCAGCGGCGCCGGCGCCAGATAACCCGCGTCGTGCCCATGCGGCACGATGCAGATCAGTGAGCGGTCGTCGCTGTGTTGTTGGAATGACGTTCCAGCCCACGTCGCCGCGCGCGCCGCGACGCACGAATCGGCAATCGCGACGCGCGATCGCGGATGCCAGTGCGAGGCAATACGACGGAGCGCGAACGCCAAATCGCGCTCTCCACTGCGGCCGCCAAAGCCCGACGCGCCGACCCACCACATCCCCGGTGTGCCCGCGACCGGTGTCACTTGCGGGCTCGCGGCGACGAGAAGCGCCGTCATCTCCGTCGTCGCTCCGGCGATGGCGACATCGTCCCAGGGATATTCCTGCACGTCGGCGCAGATCGCCCGCGCTTCAGCGAGCGTCATCCCGGCACGAATCCCAGCCCGTCCCGCCGCGATCGACACGGCGCGCAATCGACGCCGACCGGCCGTCGTTTTGGGGCCGGCCGGCTCCGTCAAAACGATCGGATGATCATCCCAATGGTCGACCGACAGCGGGGGGGACGAGGGCCGTTTGGTTGTGGAGATCGCCGACTCCGAATTCGGGCTCGGCGCAGCGCCGTTTGCGGGCGAGCACTCGGGTGCTGCTCGAGTCGTTAGGCTCGGCTCCTCCTCGGCGCGAAACGGCAGCAGGAGTTGCACGTCCGTCGCTCCCAGATCCCCCCGCTGCGCGGCGCGCCAC
>DATEHJ010000259.1:0-3307 GCA_035279645.1 Gemmatimonadaceae bacterium | reverse complement strand
AGCTCAATCGGCGACGCAACGATCACCCGATCAGCCGCGCCACACTGACCGGGATCGCCAAACGCGGCGATACGACGTGTCAGCACGCACTCTTCATCTTGCGATGGCTCGGGCGCGACGCTGAGAGCTTCATGTCCGTCGCGGCGAGTAATGGGAACACGGCGCTGCCCTCAGTGGGCCCCGATCGGCGGCTGCGATGGAATTTGGCCGCGCTCTACGATGCGCTCGACGCGCGCCGTCGCGAACGCGAGCTCACCTGGCGCGCGCTTGCCCGAGAGCTGCGCTGCACCGATCATCAGTTGACTGGAATCAAAACCGCGCGATACGCGATCGGGATGACACTCGCGATGCGGATCGTGCAGTGGCTCGAGCGTCCGGCGGCCGACTTCATTTACGCGGCGAAATGGTGAAGCGAGGGGTTAGGGGTAAGAATTCTCGATTGTGATTGCCCCTAACGAGGGAGATTCCAGACGTGAACACAACACACGCAGCGGGAAGCATCTTTGAAGGGCGTTCACCGGCCGGCCAGCTCGCGCTCGCGCAACTGCGCGCGGCGTTTCAACTCGCGGGGTTCTACGCCGAGAGGGAGCGCTGGACCGAGTACTCGCTCCGCGTCTACCCCGAGCGGCGCGGTCGGTATCCATTGCTGAACCCGAGACTCGTGACGCAGAGAACTCAGTGGGTGGTCAGCGTCCGCGAACCATCGGTCGCCTGTCCGGTGTACTCGGACCACGATGATGCGATCACGCGAGTCTTACGACGATTGCCAACCATTGCGGGATGCCGATTCATCGGCTCGCCGCAACGGAAGCGCTCGACGAGATACGAGTTGCACGGCACGTTCGTATTGCCCATCGTAGTCGTCGGGCCGAATCGCGTCGACTTCGATGCCCTGCAGCAGCCGCTTGCTGCACTGCATCTGCAGCTCACCGCCGGACTATTTCACGGTAGCGGCGCGTCGTTCGGCATCACGCCTATCGAGTTGCGTAGCGGATAGCTCACCGGGAGAGGTGACCATGTCAGCACTCTATTACGTGCTCGGCGTCGTGGCGAAGATGAACTCCAGCATGTGGCGCTATCGGATCAACTTTCTGCCGATCAACATGCTGGCGATCGGCCTCATGCTCTTCGCTGGACTCGGTACGCTGACCGACGCGCTGGAAAGCATGCATAACGCGAGCGCGCCGATGAGCGTGTCCGTCGCGCAGATTCACGACAACGCCAGCGTCGCGCAGAATTACGTAACGGTGACAGGGCTGGACATTCCGAACGCCGTGTTCGAATACGGAGACAAGGGCACCAGCGGCCGCATCACGACGGTTCAGAAATCGTGGTCCCCTCTCCTCGATCGCGAAAGCCACAGGATTCTTCTCGTGCAGAGGCCAGGGAAGCTGAGCGGCGGAAAGCCTCACGAGGGAACGATCACCGGCATGCTCCGCGGGTTGAGCACCGACATCCGAAATAGCCTGGCGACGCACAACGATACCATCGAGGGTATTCCGGTGGAGACGCGCTACATGCTCGTCGCCGGCGAGCGGCCGGCGGGCTCCATCGGCAGCGCTGTTTTCACCGTGTTGCTCTTCGGCGTCGCCGCGCTCTTCCTGTTCTCGTGGATCGCCCGAGACACGATCTTTCAGCGCGTGAGCCTTGGCACGCCCTTGACCAGGGTGCGGAGCGAGCCGCCGATCAAGGTCGGTACGACGGCCACGTTCGCGTTGAATCAATCGGGAAAGTCCGTCGAGAAGCGGTTCGTCGATATGCCGTCCGTCTTGGCGTACGACGACAATGGCAACCCGGCGCTGTTCTCGAACATCGACGCGTCGAGCAAGTTCATGGGAGTGACGACCTCGAAACAGGCCGGCATCTGGTCGGTGGCCATCGATGCCGGCTCGGTGCGCGATCCGCAGGTTGGATTTCTCTACTGGGGAACGAAGCGGAGGCCCGCTCTCCGCTTCGGGTACACTGCCGATGGACGCGTCAAACGCCGGGCGGTCATCACCGCCGAGAGCCTTCAGGTTCTCGATAGTGCGGTAGCACTACTCACGACCGTGCCTGTCGCGGCGCCGCCGTCGCAGCCGGCGCCAGCGCCGGGAGTTGGGCAGACACGATGAGTATGCCCAGAGTCGTCTGCCTTACTAGCATCACGATGGTCGCGTTTACCCAGTTGGCGGGACCACACCCGGCCCTTGCGCAGGGACAGACTCGCACGCTCGTCGCGGTCCTCGCACACCCTGACGACGAGACGCCGGTTGGACCCGTCCTCGCGCGCTATGCTCGCGAGGGTGCACAGGTCTACCTCATCATCGCGACGGACGGCTCGCAGGGCGGAACGAACACGACGATCCCGCGCGGCCCGGAGCTCGCCCGCGTGCGCTCCGAGGAGGCTCGCTGCGCGACGGATGCACTCGGCGCCAAGCCGCCGATCCTGCTCGGATTCCCGGACGGCAAGCTGGGCGACTACATCGCGGATCCGTCACTCCTCTATCGCCTAACGGGTCGCGTCGCCGAGGAGCTTCAACGGTTGCGGCCAGATGCGATCGTGACCTGGGGGCCTGACGGCGGTGTTGGCCATCCCGATCATCGGATGGTGAGTAACATCGTAACCCAGCTCGTAAGGGCGGGAGCGCCGGGGGGCGACCGAACGCCTGTTCTATATGTATCTGCCGGTGGAGGGAATTCGGGTCATGAATCAGCAGCGCGGCGTGCCGCCGCTCTTGATCCCGGAAACGAAGTACTTCTCGATGCACGTGTCGATCGCCCCGAAGGACCTCGAGGCCGCCCAGCGCGCGATGAGCTGCCATCACACTCAGTTCACGCCCGAGACGCTACAGCGCGTACTGCCGGCGCAGGCGAGTGCATGGAATGGGAGTATCGCCTTTACGCCTGGCCTTGGCGGAGCTGGCGGTACGGACCTGTTTCGATGACCGCAATAGTTGCGCGTGAATCAAAGGCCCTAGATCGGGCCGAGCCTTGCAAGGGCCTCTGACACCGCTGACACAGCGCTGATACCGCTGACGAAAAGCGAAATTCACCAACTTCGTCGAGGCACCTTTGGCGATTCCGCTACTGCCCGATCGGGCTTTTTGTCAGTGGTTTCAGGGCGTGTCAGCGATTGCAGCGGCCAACAGCTGCATGGCGCTCGCCGAGACGATCGACGTCGATGTCGCGAGCACTCCGTCGCCGTCGGTACCTAACGAGGACCAATGAGAAAGTTCTTGCTTGGCTGCGGCATCGTCTCGTCGCCTCTCTACGTGCTGACCGACCTCCTCGGCGGACTGCACTATCCGGGATACAGCTTCGCCTCGCA
>DATEHJ010000258.1:0-5576 GCA_035279645.1 Gemmatimonadaceae bacterium | reverse complement strand
GCCGCGACCACCACCGCCGCCGCCGCCGCGACCACCACCGCCGCCACCGCCACCACCGCCACCACCGCCGCGCTCTGGGCGCGCTCCGCCAGTGCTATGTGTCTCTTCCATATCCTCAGAACTCCAGCCCGCCTTCGCGGGCGCCGTCGGCCAGCGCCTTCACGCGGCCATGATATCGATATCCAGCGCGATCGAACACGACTTTCGTGATCCCCGCTTCTTTTGCGCGCGCGGCGATCCGCTTGCCGACCTGCGACGACTTCTCGGTCTTCTTTCCTTCGATGTCCTGACTCGAGACGGTCATCAGCGTGCGGCTCGCCGTGTCGTCGACGAGCTGCGCGTAGATGTGCTTGAGCGAGCGACGAATGACCAGGCGCGGGCGCTCCGACGTGCCGCTGACCTTTTTCCGAACGCGAAGATGGCGACGATACCGCCGCTCCACCTTCGACTTCGGGGGACGCATCACCGGCATTACTTACCTCCTGCCTTGCCCGCCTTACGACGGATCTGTTCACCAGCGTACTTGATGCCCTTGCCTTTGTATGGCTCGGGTGGACGAAGCTGTCGCAGCTCGGCGGCGACCTGCCCGACGACTTCCTTGTCGGCGCCGTCGATGAAGATCTGCGTCGGTTGTGGCGCGGTGAGCTTGATGCCCGCCGGCGCCTTGTACTGCACGGGGTGGGAGAAGCCGAGCGCCAGCTGCAAGCCGAACGGCCGCACTTCGGCCTTGTAGCCGACGCCGGAGATCTCGAGCTGCTTCTGGTAGCCCTTGGTGACGCCCACGACCATGTTGGCGATGAGCGTTCTCGTTAGGCCGTGGAGCGCCTTGTAGTTCGACTCGTCCGACGGACGCGACACCTTGATCGTGTCGTTCTCGACGGCGACCGAGATGTTTGGCGCGATTTTGCGCGTGAGCTCTCCCTTCGGGCCCTTCACGCGGACCGTGTGGTCTTCGACCGCGACGGTGACGCCCTTGGGAATAGCGATCGGCAGTTTTCCGATTCGTGACATGGTGCTCCTCCTTACCAGACGACGGCGATCAGCTCGCCGCCGGTGCGTGCCTGACGAGCCTCGCGATCGGACATCATCCCCTGGGACGTGCTGAGAATGGCGAGCCCGAGTCCGTTGCGGACGCGCGGAATCTCGTTGACGCCGACGTACCGGCGCAGGCCGGGCGTCGAGACGCGTTGCAGTGCGCGAATCACCGGCTGCTGGCTAGTGCCCGCGTACTTGAGCCGCACGCGCAGCAGCCGCTTGCCGTCGTCGGTGTCGATCATCTGATAATCCTGAATGAAGTTGTTCTCCTTCAGGATACGGGCGATCTCGGTCTTTACTCGCGACACCGGAATGTCGACGCGACGATGCCGCGACGCGACCGCGTTGCGGATTCGTGTCAACATGTCGGCAATCGGATCGGTCATGCTCATGAAATCAAACTCCTCTCGTATCCGGAGACGTGGGGGAGGTGGTGGTCGGTGATCAGTGGTCCGTTGTCGGTGTCGGTTGTGAAGTACCGATCACCGACTACCGACAACCGATCACCATGAGGCCTTTCGTACGCCGGGGATCATCCCCGATAGCGCCAGTTCGCGGAAACAGATTCGGCACAGCCCAAAGCGACGCAGGAAGGCGCGCGAGCGGCCGCATCGGTTGCAGCGGTTGTGCTGCTGCACCGCGAATTTCGGTTTGCGCTTCGACTTCTCGATCCAGGACTTCTTCGCCATGCTAGTACCCGCTGAGGTGTGTTGGCTTCGGCTGCGTTAGACGAGCCGACTGCCCTTCTTGTCGTCACCGCGGAACGGCATACCCAACTCCTTCAGCAGCGCCAACGCGAGGTCGTCGCGCTCGGCGCTCGTTACGAAGGTGATGTCCATGCCGTGAATCTGCTCGATGTCGTCGTAGTTGATCTCAGGGAAGATCATCTGCTCCTTGACGCCGAGCGAATAGTTGCCTCGTCCATCAAACGAGCGCGTGCCCAGTCCACGAAAGTCGCGAATTCGCGGCACCGCCACGGAGATGAACCGGTCGAGGAACTCCCACATGCGCGCGCCGCGCAACGTCACCGCCGCTCCGATCTCCTGCCCCTGACGCAGCCCGAAGTTGGCGATGGACTTCTTCGCCTTCTTTCTGACTGGCTGCTGGCCCGTGATCGTCGCCAATTCCTGGACCACTTTGTCCAGTGCCTTTGGTTGCTTGATCGCTTCGCCGACACCGACATTTACGACAATTTTCTCGAGCGTCGGCACCTGATGCGGATTCGTGAGGCCGAATTGCTGCATCAGCTTCGGCCGGATCTCCGCCTGGTACATGTCGCGCAGCCGCGGGGGAGGCGCGGGGATGTGCGCGCCGGCGTGCGGTCCGCGCGCGTGCGCTTCACCACTGCCCCGCCGGTCGCCCTTGCCCTTGGCCTTGGCCGGCTTGCCGCCGCCGGTCTGTTTTGGCGCACCCTTCGCCGGCGTGCCGCCTTTATTGTCCTTCGTTGCCATAATCTCTGTTCCTTAAGAGTTCGCGCGAGCTCAGCGAGCGGGCTTCGGAATCGCGTCTCCACTCTTGACGCTGATTCGCTCTTTCGTGCCGTCTTCGTCGAGCCGCATCTTCGTGCGCGTCGGCTCGCCGCTCTTCGGGTCGATCAGCATCACGTTGGAGACGTGAATCGGAGCCTCCATCTCGACGATACCGCTCTGCTCCTCCGCCGTGCGCGCCTTGCGATGCCGCTTCACGATGTTGACGCCCTTCACCGTGATGCGCCCCTTCTTCGGGTAGACGTGAATCACCTCGCCGCGCTTCCCCTTGTCGTCGCCGCGCACGATCATGACCTGGTCGCCGCGCACGACCGGCATCCGCACGCGCGCCTTGTTGTCGGCGTGTCGCTTACGATTGACCGCGCGCGGGCGATCCGTTTTCCGATACTTGAGTATTCGCATATCAGATGACCTCAGGCGCCAGCGACACGATCTTCATGTACTTCCGGTCGCGGAGCTCGCGCGCCACGGGGCCGAAGATGCGCGTCGCGCGCGGCTCACCCTGCTCGTTGATGATCACGACCGCGTTCTCGTCGAAGCGGATGTAGCTGCCATCCTTGCGTCGCGTTTCCTTGGCCGTGCGCACGACGACTGCTCGTGCGACGTCGGACTTCTTCACCGTACCGTTCGGCAGCGCGTCCTTCACCGCGACGATGACGACGTCACCGAGGCCGGCGTAGCGCCGCCGCGTTCCGCCAAGCACACGGATGACGAGTGCGCGCTTCGCACCCGAGTTGTCCGCGACCTTGACCATCGATTCCTGTTGGATCATGGTGCCTCTCCCGCCTCCTCAGCGTGCGCGTTCGATGATCTCGACCACGCGCCACCGCTTGTCCTTCGACAGCGGGCGGGTCTCCATAATGCGCACGGTGTCCCCGCTCTTCGCGGAGTTCTCCTCATCGTGCGCCTTCACGCGCTTCGTGCGCGTGACCATCTTGCCGTAGACGGGATGCGGATAGCGGCGCTCGATCGCCACCACGACCGTCTTCTGCATCTTGTCGCTCACGACGAGGCCTTGCCGCGTTTTGCGCGTGCCGCGCGGCTTCGCCGTCCCGTGTGCGTTGGTTTTTGCCATGTCAGCCATGCGTGTCCCCGGTTAGCGCGCTTTGGTCTTTGCCGCGCCCTTCTTTGCCGGGCGACGCGCCGTGCTCTTCTTCCCTTTCTCCTGCTTCGCACCCGCCGACGCCGCGGTGCTTCCCTCGCGCACGATTCCCTTGGCGCGCTCGCTCGCGATCGTCTTCAGCCGCGCAATGTCCTTCCGAATCAACCGCAAACGCAGCGGATCCTCCAACGGCTCCGTCGCGCTCCGGAACTTCAGCCGAAACCGCTCCTCTTCCAGATCCTTAATGCGCGCCGTGATGTCATCCGGGCCCATTTCGCGAATCTCGTCAGCTCGCATCGGTGTGCGCCTCCTCGCGCGCCACGAACTTCGTACGCACCGGCATTTTCGCCGCCGCGAGCGCCATCGCCTTTTCGGCGATCTCGCGCGTGACACCTTCCAGCTCGAACAACACTCGCCCCGGTTTTACCACGGCCACCCATCCCTCGGGCGAACCCTTTCCTTTACCCATGCGGGTCTCGGCGGGCTTCTTGGTGATCGGTTTATCGGGGAAGATACGGATCCACACCTTTCCGCCGCGCTTGATGTGCCTCGTTAGGGCGACACGCGCCGCTTCGATCTGCCGGTTGGAAATCCAGCCCGGCTCGAGCGTCTGCAGGCCGTAGCTCCCAAACGAGATCTCGGCGCCGCGTTTCGCGTGACCCCGGGTGCGGCCCTTGAACATCTTGCGGAATTTGACACGCTTTGGACTGAGCATCGTTCAGCGCCTCCCCTCACATGCCTGACGAGTAGGTCGTCCCATGACGATCCTCGACCTTCTCGCCCTTGAAGATCCACACCTTGACGCCGATCGTACCGTAGGTCGTCTTCGCCGTGGACGTCGCGTAATCGATATCCGCGCGCAGCGTATGCAGCGGCACGCGTCCCTCGTGATAGCCCTCGACGCGCGCGATTTCGGCGCCACCGAGACGGCCGCCGCATTTGATCTTGATGCCCTGTGCGCCCATGCGCATCGCGCTCTGTACGGCGCGCTTCATTGCGCGGCGGAACGAGATGCGCTGCGCGAGCTGGCTCGCGACGTTGTCGGCGACGAGCTGGGCGTCGAGCTCTGGTCGCTTGATCTCCTCGACGTTGATCCCGACTTCTTTGCCCGTCAGGTGCGCGAGCTCGTCACGAAGCTTGTCGACCTCGGCGCCTTTTTTCCCGATCACGACACCGGGGCGACCCGTGTGCAACGTGACGACGACCTTGCTCGGTTTGCGCTCGATGACGATGTCAGAAATGGCCGCGTGGCCCAACCGCGCCTTCAGATACTTGCGCAGCAGCTCGTCTTCCTTGAGGAGCTTCGGCAGTTCGCGCCCTGCGTAGTAGCGCGAACGCCAGTCCTTCGAAATGCCGAGCCGGAAACCGACTGGATTGGTTTTCTGTCCCATTAGCGAGCAGCTCCCTCTCCCTGACGCGCCGCGACCACGATTTCGACGTGGCTCGTGCGCTTGAGAATTGGCGTGGCGCGACCCATCGCCGCCGGCGTAAACCGCTTGAGCTTCGGTCCCTCGTTCACGATTGCGTGCTTCACAAAAAGCGTATCGACATCCAGCGACTCGTTGGCCGTGCGCGCACCCTGTTCGGCGTTGGCGACGGCCGAGCGGAGCACCTTCTCGATCTGCTTGGCGGCGTGCTTCTTCGAGAACGCGAGATAATTGAGCGCGGCATTTACATCCTTGCCACGGATCTCGTCGATGACGAGTCGCATCTTGTACGGCGACTGGCGCGTCGTGCGCTGGATAGCGCGTGCCTGACGAGGCGCGGTGCGGATCGCGGCCTGCGGGGCGCGGGGTGCGCCGCCACCCGTTCCGGCGCGCTTGCTCACGCCGCGCTTTGTGCCGCCGCGCTTCGCGGTCGCCTTCCTCGCGGCGCTCTTTTTCGCGCCGCGCGTCCCGCGTGCCGCTCCCCGTTTCTTCGCAGCCATGGCTTACCTGCCTCCTCGTGGTGCG
>DATEHJ010000257.1:0-3571 GCA_035279645.1 Gemmatimonadaceae bacterium | reverse complement strand
GATCCCAAGTGATCTTGACGGGGTCGCCGTAGAGATTGCCCGGCGAGCGCTTCCAGTTCTGCCCTTCCCACTGGTCCATGTGCAGCCACACGGTGTGCCCGTCGGCGCGCGCAAAACGCGTGTAGACGTTCACGAATGGCTGAGCCCAGTACTCGCCACGCGGTAAGTCGCGCAAGCTCTGCAGCGGATGACCGAACGCGCTCGCGTCGATCACGGCACTCGCGGCGGGCGCCAACGCATCGACGTTGACGCCGAAGAGCGGGACGCCGGTCTCACCCGTTAGCTCGATCGGCGTTCGCGGCCCTTGGGTGCGACTGATCGCGACATAGACGCGACCCGTGAGTGGCTGCGAGCGCGTGCCGGAGCCGACGGCGATCTCGAACCGTTGGGCCGCGAGCGTTACAGGGGCCAAAGTGGTCAGAACAACGACGAGAATGGAGGTTCGATGCATGTTGGGTATGCGAGCTCGTGCGGGGATTCACTGGCTGAGGCCGACAGTGGCGTCCTCATTCTATTGTGGTGGCGCGCTCTGCGGAACGATTCCCGCAATAGGACGAAAGCCTGAATCATCGGCTTGGAGGAGCGAACATGAAGGTCCATTGCATTCTATCGATGCTCGCCGTCGTCTGTCTCGTCCCATCCGTCGCGAGCGCGCAGCAGAAGAAAGTGACCTGCTCGGACAACACGATCGTCACGTCCGACGCTGCCTGCAAACATCATGGTGGCGTTCAGAAGCCGGGCGGCTTGAACAAGGCGGGCAAGGAAGTCAACAAGGCCGCGATCGACGCCAAGGAAGGAACAGAAAAGGGTGCCAAGAAAGTCGGTCACGGTGTGAGCGAGGCCGCCGGTGACGTGAGCAAGGGCGCGCAGAAGGCGGTGCATCCCCACACGTACAAGGCCAACTGCAAGGATGGCACGACCTGGACGGGGCGCTCGAAGGGCGACGCCTGCAAGGATCACGGAGGAGTTTCGAACTGGCCGTAATGCGTTTGGCGTTGAGCGTAAAATGCGTAAGTGCCGCTTCTGTCGTCATCGCTCAACGCTAAACGCTCAACGCACAACGCCATCCCCGGAGCGGTAAAAGCCCGGCAAGGAAATCGGAGCGCGGCCGGTAATCGGCGCGGTGCCTAACAAGCCCCGCGCCGCGGCTCGCTCGAGGTCGTCGGATACGCCGTACGTCACGAGGTAGGTCCCGACACTCGGGAATTGACGAATCAGATACGGATTCCCGAACGCGACGACCGCGACCTTGGGGCCAGCGGCTTGACGCGCAAGGGAATCGATCCACGCGGCCACATGCTGTGGCATGGCGAAGCGGCCCTCTCCCTCGATGCGGCGCACGTACGCGGCGACGATGATGCGATCCATTCCCTGCCCGAGCGCGGCAATCGAATCGAGCTGTGGTCGTGTCACCGTCGGTGTGATCTTCAGGGTGCGCGATTGTGGAAGTGAAGACATCAGCGCCGGTCCGAGGACGCGTCCCGCCTTGAGCTCGGTCTCGGGAGCGTACTGAACGACGAGGGCGCGACCGCTCTTCATCGGAACGAGCGTGTCTCGATCGCGAAGCAGCGTGACTGCCCGCTGCGCGATATCGGCAGCGAGTGCGCGGTGCGCCGTCGAGCCAACGACGTCCCGCAGCGCGTCGAGATCGACGAATCGATTCTGATCGACGCCGACGCGCGCCTTGAGTGTGAGGACGTGCCGCACCGCGCTGTCGATCCGGGCACGCGCAATCTCGCCGCGTTCCACCGCGGCGACGACGGCATCGATCGCGCGCGTCGGATCCGTCGGCTTGAGCAGGATGTCGGCGCCCGCTTGCACGGCAAGCACGGCACTCTGCTCGGTCGTGTAACCCTTGCCGACGCCCTCCATCGTCATCGCGTCGGTGATCGTCACGCCGACGAACCCTAACGAGTCGCGCAGCAAACCGCTGATGATGCGCGGCTCGAGGGTCGCGGGAACGCTGCTGTCGCCCGTCACCGCGGGAAGCGCGATGTGCGCCGTCATGACGAGGCCCGCGCCGGCTCGGATCGCGGCGCGAAAGGGCACGAGCTCGACGCTGTCGAGGCGGGGCATCGTCGCGGTCACGATCGGCAGTCCCACGTGCGAATCGACGTCGGTGTCGCCGTGCCCGGGGAAATGCTTCGCGGTCGAAACGGCTCCGCTCTCCTCGAGTCCCCGCACGAACAACGCGGCGAGCTTGGCGACGCGAGCCGGATCCTCGCCGAAAGACCGCGTGTTGATGACCGGGTTGTTCGGATTGTTGTTGACGTCGACAACGGGAGCGAAGTCGATGTCGATGCCGACGGCGCGAGCCTCCTGGCCGATCGCGCGGGCAACATCGTGTGCGTCCTCGTCGCGGCCAGTCGCGGCGATGGCCATGTTGCTGGGAAAGATCGTCGCGCTGCCAGCGTCCAGGAGATAGTGCGAAAAGAGGCCGCCTTCGAGGCGGCCGAGTCCCGGCTCCAGGTCCGCTGAGGTGATGAGCGGAACGCGCGAGAGCCGCTGCATTGCATTGATCTTCGCCGCGACCTCGATCGGTGTCCCGAGCGACATGCTCACGCCGCCGATGTGATCCTGTTCGATCCACCGTCGCACCTCCGCGAAGCTCGAGTCGCCATTGCTGGTGTAGTCGCCGAGGACCCACACCATCACCATCTGTCCGACTCGATCATGAAGGGAGAGCGAGGCCAGTGTGCTGTCGACCCAGCGTCGTTGAGCGCTCGTAAGCGGCGCGGACGCGTCGAATGGCCGTACAGACGTCGGCGACGCCGGGGTTGGCGATTGCGCGGACCGCGTCGTCGAGCTGGCGCATGAGGCGCCGGCGGCGCCGAGAACAATCGAGAGAACGATTCGCAGCTTCATGGAAGGGAGAATATCCTTCGGCGCGTCGAAACTGTATCTCATGCACACCACCGAACGAGACTATCGCGTAGACCTACGCATCGAGACGCCTATCGCGCACGGACGATGGTCCGTCGCCACGCGACAGGTGGCGGCTCTGCTTCTTGCCGGGGTTGTTGGCCGGATCGTGCTGGCGTTCGTGCTCGGCCTTGGCGTGGACGAGTCGTACGAGGTGGTGCTGTCGCGCCGGCCGAGCCTCGGCTACTTCGATCATCCGCCGCTGTCGTTCTGGATTCCAGCGCTCGTCGCGCGACTCGCTGGCAGTGAGCATCGCGTGTTGTTGCGCTTGCCTTTCGTGCTGCTCTTCGCGGGGACGACGGTTCTCCTGTATCGCCTAACGGCCCGCCTGTACGGCGAGCGCGCCGGATTCCTGGCTGCCTTGCTGGCAAACATCTCGCCGGTGTTCAGCGTCAGCACGGGGAGCTGGATTCTGCCCGATGGGCCGCTCGACTTCGCAATCGTCGGCACGGCGCTCTGCCTAACGCACGCCCTGCTCGACGAGCCCGGGATGCGCGCCTGGCGCTGGTGGATGGGGGCCGGAGCGGCCGCGGGGATGGCCCTGCTTTCGAAATACCACGGGGCGTTCCTGCTGTTAGGCACGCTTCTGTTTCTCGTCTCGCGCCGCGAAGCGCGTCGTTGGCTCAGGCGCTGGGAGCCGTATGCGGCG
>DATEHJ010000256.1:0-17343 GCA_035279645.1 Gemmatimonadaceae bacterium | reverse complement strand
GTCACGAAGAACACGGTCGCCTGCGCCTCGCGAGTCAGCGAGACGAGGAGGTCCTGCATGTTCAATCGCGTCCGCGGATCGAGCGCGCCGAACGGCTCGTCCATGAGCAGAATCTTCGGCTGGAGAATGAGCGATCGGGCGATGGCGACGCGCTGCCGCATACCGCCCGATAGCTGGTGCGGATACTTCTGTGCATCACGAGAGACATCCAGCCCGACTTTGCCGATCCAGTCGCGTGCGCGCGCGTGCCGCTCTTTGGTGCCCATCCCGGCGCACTCGAGACCGAAGGCGACGTTGTCCTCCACCGTGCGATTGTCGAACGAGGTGTAGTCCTGGAACACCATGCCTCGGTCAGCGCCTGGTCCCTGTACCGGCTTTCCGAGCACGAGCACGCTCCCGGTCGTCGGTGGATGCTGTGGCGTTAGGCCGGCGATGAGCCGCAGGATCGTCGACTTGCCACACCCGGACGGGCCGAGGATGGAGATGAACTCCATGTCGTTCGGTTTGTCCGCGATGCTGAACGTGACGTCGCGGATGGCGGTGAAGCCGTCGGAGTACGTCTTGCTCACGCCCTCGAACGACACAATTGGCGGCGACTCGGCAGCAGCGACGGTCGACGACCCGGCCGGCGGAGCGAGAGTGCTCGCGACGTCGTTATGCGCCTTCGTCGCTCCGGATTTCCCTCGCTCCGTGCTCACTCTTCGCTCGTTCGATAGGGGAACAGTCCCCGCTGGAACCAGAACAGCAAGCGATCGATGCCGTAGGCCAGGAGACCGATGAGGATGAGAATTGCGAAGATGTGCTCCGTGAGCCCGCGCCGCTGGCTCGTCATGAGGAGGTACCCGAGCCCGTACTTCGCGTTGACGAGCTCCGCGAGCATGATGTAGCCGAACGCGAGCCCGAACAGATTCCTGAGACTCGAGAAGATGTCGGGCAAGGCGAGCGCGATAAGCACCTTCGTAATCACTTGCCGCTGCGACGCACCGAGAGTCTGCGCCGTCTCCACGTATCGATCGTGGACGTCGATCACCGCCCGCGCGGCATCGAAGAAGACGAACGGCGCCGTCGCGATGAAGATGAACATCGTTTTCTGCGACTCGTCGATCCCGAACCACAGGATCGTGAGCGGGATGATCACCGCGACCGGAATGTTGCGCGCGAAGATCGAGACCGGCCCGGTGAGCGCATCGAACAGCCGATACGCGCCGGCGAGAATGCCTAACGGCACACCGATCAGGATGGCGAGCCCGAAGCCGCTCAGCACCCGCTTGAGGGTCGCGGCGGTGCTCTCCACCAGGCCGCGCTCCGAAAAGAGCGTGGGAATGCTTCTCAACACCTCCATCGGGCTCGGCACGAGCACCGGCGAGATGACACGCGATTCCGGAGTGGCGCCGAGTGTGAGCAGCCACCAGATGAAGATCACGATGCCGACACCCGCCGCGCCCAGGACCCGCCGCACGAGCGGCGACGGGTCGGCGCGAAGCGTAAACAGTCGGCCAACCGACGAAGTCGCCATCCTGCGGCTACTTCGCCTCGAGCGGATAGACCTTGATCTCGACGCGCCTGTTCTTCGCGTTGTTGTCTGGATCGTTCGGATCCGCGGGCTGGTCCCAACCTTTGCCGAGGGTGGTGAACTGGTTCGGTTGGAGCGAAGGGAACTTGCGCAGGAGCGCCTGCTTTACCGCGTTGGCGCGGCGGAGTGACAGCTCCTGCACGTCGGTCGCCGTCACGCTTCCCGAGTTTCGCATCGACGCATCAGTATGCCCTTCGATCACGATGCGCGCGGCCCCGAACTGTCCCGCCAACTTGCCGCCTTCCTCCACCACGAATGGCGCATTCGGGTCGTACGGCTCCTGCACGGTTTTCCCGTCGACCGTCTTGTCGACCTTCTTGTCGATGTCGTCCGAGTTCGGGAAGAACTGGATGACGATCGTCTTGGTGAGGATCTCGTTGCTCTCGGCCTGCACCACGGTCGCCGACGTCGGCACGAATTGCACTTGATACTCATTCTTCTGACTGGCGAAGAATGGCTCGGTGCCGATGCGCTTGAGGACGGAAAAATCCATCACCTGGTCGAAGGGCACGGGAGTGCCAGAGACGCTCCCAATTTTCTTGTACAGGAAATACGACGTGTTCCACGTTCGCTCAAAATTCGTGGGGTTGTTCTGGTTGAGGAAGAACTCACGATTCTCGGCGTAGTTCGTGGAGTGTGCGTCGCCTAGCATCGAGAGGGCGTCCTTCTCGGGAATGGAGTATCCCGCGGCCATCAGCTTCGCCGCTTGCGCCTTGGTGTCCTGCGATTTCAGCGCTTCCATCGCCTCGAAAATGCCGCGTACCATCCCTTCGATGATCTGTGGATGGTCCTTCGCGAAATCGGCGCGGGCGAACCACACGTCGGCGATGAGCTTGTTCGCCGTCTGTGTGTTGACCAGCATCCGATTGCCCTTCACGCCGGCGAGGTTGTAGATGTCCGGCGACCAACTCACGGCGCACGCAAGCGACTTGTCGGCGTTGAACGCGGCGGCGGCCTGGAATGCGTCTTGAGTAAACTTGTATTCCACTTCGCTGGGCTGCACGCCGCCGGCAATCAATGTGTTCAGCAGGAAAAAGTGCGACGGCGAGTTCTGAGCGAGCACCACGGTCTTGCCACGCATGTCGGCAACGGATTTCACACTCTCTCGACAAACGATTCCGTCGCCGCCATTGGACCAGTCGATCTGCTGATACACGCGCGGCATCGTCCGCGAGTCCTTGCGCAGCTGCTCGACGAAGAGCGGCACCATGTCGAGCGTCGCCCAGCCGATGTGGACCTTGCCCGATGCGTACGCGTCGCGCATCGCGACCGGATCGTCGATGAGCACCAGCTCGAGCTTGAACGTCTTGCCGCCGGGCGCTTTCCAGACCTTGCCCGGCTTGAAACCGTTGTTCGCGACGATCAGCGGCGCCCATCCTGCCCAGACGTTGAGCGCCATGCGTACCGTGTTGTCGACCAGCGGCGCATACGCCGAGGTGCCCTTCACTTCCGGCAGCTTCGAGCCGGGGACGTACGCGTACTCCTTGGAGGTCGTGATCGCAGCGTTGTCAGGCGCCTCGGCGCCTTTGCCCTGCAGCTTCGCCAGGTCGTCCTTCGACACGGACGAGCTGTCGGAGCCGCTGAAGACTTTCTTGCCGCTGAACCGCGCGACGCCGAAGTAGAGCAGGGCGCCCACGATTACCAACATCACCAGGAAGAATGCCGGTTTTGGCTTTCCACTCATTTGTGCATGCCTCGAAAAAAGTGCCGCTCAGGTGGTCGTTTTGTTGGTCATCGGGCCGAGACTCTTTGACGACTCCGCAACGGGAGTCGTTTCGGGCGATTTCAGCCCGAGCTGCACTTCGTACTTCGTGAGAAGATCCTCGGCCATCGCCTTCTCTGCAGCCTCTTCGGCCTTGATCGACTCGATCCCCTTCGACGACATGTCCGCCGCCACGCGGGCCCGCCCGCGATTGTTGTCGATCTGCCGTTGAATCACCGCTTCGATCTGACCAAAGTCGGTCGTCATGTTCATGTCGAACGATTCCGAGATCTGCGCGATCTCCGCCTCGGCGGCGCTCATCTTCAGATCGGCATTGTACTTCTGAATCTTCTCACGAACCTTGACGATGTCTTTGTTCGCCTTCTGAATCTTGAGCAGATTGTTCTGATACGCGGTCTCGTGCATCTCGAGCTGCTTCTCGTTCGCCGTGAGCTCGGTCTGCGTTTTCTGGAGCTGCAACGCCAGCTGCGCGGCAACGTCGCGATTCCCGGCTTTAAGGTGCGCTTTGATCTGCGCCTCGAGCTGCCCCTGGTTGGATTTCCCGAGCGCTACCTGTCGCGCCACGCTTTCCACGAGACCGCGATAGAGCTCGAGGCCCTTCCGCCCCTCTTTCAGTCGTTCGGTCGCCTGATCCACCTCGAGCTGCATGACCGCGATTGGGTCGGCCTCAAAGAAGAGATTGGCGATCTTGTTGAGTTGGGCGCGGATCGCGCCGAAGAATTTTCCGAGGATCATTGGTTCCGTGTCCTGGGAGATTGGAGGGGAAGCTTGGCACGCAAACGTTCGAACGCAGAACGCCGAATCGCAAGAGGGCGGATGCGTTGAGCGTGTTGCGTTGGGCGTTGAGCGTTGACGGCCCGTTAGTCCGCCGTTCTTCGCTGCAACGCTCAACGCGCAACGCCCAACGCACTACGCGCGCACCAGCTTTCGATAAGCAACGCGGTGCGGCTGGTCGGCGTCCGGACCTTTCCGCTTCTTCAGGTCCTCGATATACGATTGGTAATTTCCCTCGTGCCACACGACCTCCGAGTTTCCCTCGAAGGCGAGGATGTGCGTCGCGATGCGGTCGAGAAACCAGCGGTCGTGGGAGATCACCACCGCGCAGCCGGCGAAGTCCACGAGCGCGTCCTCGAGCGCGCGCAGCGTGTCGACATCGAGGTCGTTCGTCGGCTCGTCGAGCAATAGCAGATTCCCGCCCGTCATCAACGTCTTGGCGAGATGCAGTCGATTGCGCTCGCCGCCGGAGAGCGAGCCAACCTTCTTCTGCTGATCGGGGCCGCGGAAGTTGAACGCCGAGATGTAGGCACGCGAGTTCATCTCGCGATTGCCGACTTTGATCGTCTCGAGGCCGCCTGAGATCTCCTGCCAGGCACTCTTGTTTGGGTCGAGCTCTCGCTGCTGTCCGGCGTAGGCGATGCTCACCGTCTCGCCGAGATCGAGTCGTCCCGAGTCGGCCTGCTCCTGGCCCACGATCATTCGGAACAGTGTCGTCTTTCCCGCGCCATTCGGCCCGATAATACCAACGATACCGCCGCGCGGCAACGAGAACGTGAGCCCGTTGATGAGCAACTTATCACCATAGGCTTTGCGCAAATCCTTGGCGTTCACGACCTCGTTCCCCAGCCGCGGCGGCGGTGGAATCACGATCTCGTGCTGCAGCACCTTCTCGGCGGTCTCCTGCTGCGCCAGCTCCTCGAACTTCTGGACGCGCGCCTTCGACTTTGCCTGACGAGCACGCGGCGCCATCCGCACCCACTCGAGCTCGCGGTCGAGGGTCCGCTGACGCGCCGACTCCGACTTCTCCTCCTGCGCGAGCCGCGTCTTCTTCTGGCCCAGCCAGGCGGTGTAGTTCCCTTCATACGGAATCCCGCGCCCGCGATCCAGCTCGAGAATCCAGCCGGCGACGTTGTCGAGGAAGTACCGGTCGTGCGTGACGGCGACGACGCAGCCCTTGAAGTCCGCCAGATGCCGCTCGAGCCACGCGACGCTCTCGGCGTCGAGATGGTTCGTCGGCTCGTCGAGGAGGAGAATGTCCGGCTCCTCGAGCAACACACGGCACAGCGCCACGCGGCGCTTCTCTCCTCCAGACAAGCTCGTAACGTCTGCCTCCGCGGGAGGCAGACGTAACGCGTCCATCGCCACTTCGATCTTGTTGTCGAGATTCCAGAGGTCGTGCGCGTCGATCTGCTCCTGCACCTTCGCCTGCCGGTCGAGCAGCTTCGCCATCGCGTCGTCGTCCATCGGCTCCGCGAATTGCATTGAGATGTTGTTAAACTCGTCGAGCAACGCGCGCTGCGTCCGCACGGCCTCCTCGACGTTGCCGCGGACGTCCTTCGTGGGATCGAGTTGCGGCTCCTGCGCGAGAAAGCCGACGCGCGTGCCCTTCGCGGCCCAAGCCTCCCCCTGAAATTCCTGGTCCACGCCCGCCATGATGCGGAGCAAGGACGATTTCCCCGCGCCGTTGGCGCCGAGGACGCCGATCTTCGCGTCGGGGTAAAACGAAAGCCAGATGTCGTCGAGGATGATGCGGGATGGCGGAACGACTTTCCGCAAACCCTTCATTACGTAGATGAACGGAACGGCCACGGGTGCTCACGAGAATTGAGTGGAGGGGGAATCTAAATGAGAGGGGCTAGAGCCTCTGCTCTAGCCCCTCGCCCCTGACCCCTAACCCCTGTGCTCGTCCCCGAAGATCTGTCCCAGATCCTCGCCGGCGTACACGTTCGCATGGATCATCCATCCAAAGAGCGATTCGTGGAAGTCGCCGCCCACGGCGTCGCAGGCAGCCTGCGTCGCGATCGGGCTCTCCGGACCGAACACGGGGTGTCCGTCCTTCCGTTCCATCCACCGGTCGGTTTCGCCGCGCTTCGGAAGACACCAGTTGACGTGCTTGTGCCACTGCGCGATCCCGAGCGGAACGCGCTCGTCGAGCTTCTCGAGACTGGCGCGCTTGGGCATCGTGTACATCGCGCCGACGAGCATCATCTGGCCATTCGCTCAGCGCTTGTACAACAGTGATGTCGGTTGCTCGGGGTCGAAGGTGAATGCGGCCTTGAGCGCGTTGCGGTTGTTCGTGAAGTGGTAGACCCGTTGGTTCTTCACGTTGGGCAGGAACATCTGGAATCCGTCATGCTCGGCGACGCTGACGTCCTTGTACTTGGCGATCGCGTGTCGGAGCTCCGCGGCGACGGCCAGCGCCCGCGTCGAGTCGTCATGCGTCGCGGCGCGCATCGGCGTCATCTGCATGTGGAGACTCATGATCGAATCCATCCCCATGTTGCCCATCGCGTGGTCCGCCATGCCGACCATATGGTCATCTTCGCCCTGCGATTTCGTTTTATCAGCACGGGCTTGACCACACGCCACGCAAGGGAACCACGCCGCGGCGACGAGCATTGTCAGTGACGACCCGAGCCGTATCCTCGATGAGAAGCGCGACATACCTTTCCCCCAGATGAAGCGACCATGGCAGTTCAGCCACTCTCGAAAGACGCGTCCGTGAGCGCTGCGTTAACTCGACCTCGCTCGTTAACGACCATCGCGCGACGCCGGTAACGCGCATCACGATGGTCGACTTCGCGTCCCTTCGCGACACACTCTCCGGCAATCCGGTCCTGGCGATCCCGCTGGTCTTCGCCGGCGGGGTGCTCACGAGTCTCACGCCCTGTATTTACCCGATGATCCCCATTACGGCGGCGATCGTCGGTGGTGCCGAGAGCGCGGCCGGAGCCGGCTCACCGCGGGCGGCGCGGTGGCGACCCCTCTGGCTCACGCTCACGTACGTCGTCGGGCTCGCCTTCGTGTACTCCCTCCTCGGGCTGTTCGCCGGTCTCACGGGAACGCTCTTCGGAACGGTGAGTACCAATCCATGGTTGTACTTCCTGATGGCGAATGTGCTCATCGTCGCGGCGCTCGCCATGCTCGACGTACTGCCGATACGCGTGCCGTCGGCGTTGCTCGCGCGCGCGTCGACTGCGGGATCAGCGGGGCGCTATTCCGGTGCGTTGATCATGGGGGCGCTCTCTGGACTCGTCGCCGCACCCTGCTCGGCGCCGGTCATGGCGGCGGTGCTGACGTGGGTGTCGACAACGCACAGCGCGACGCTGGGGTTCGTTTATCTGTTCGTGTTCTCGCTTGGCATGTGCACGCTGCTCGTCGTGGTCGGACTATCGTCGGGCACCTTGTCGCGGCTCCCGCGGGCGGGCGTGTGGATGCTGTGGATCAAGCGAGTGTTCGCGCTCGTTATGCTCGTCGTCGCCGAATACTATCTGGTGAAGGGTGGGCAGCTGCTGATTTGAGGGGATAGGGGAGTAGGGGCTAGGGAATTCGGACTTGAGGTTTTATATGAAATTTCAATTTGCGCTTGCGCTCGGCCTAACGACGCTCGTTGCAGGCGCGGCGCGCGCGCAGGACATGGGGATCGAGATCGGCAGCAAGGCGCCGGCGGCGGCGGTCGAGACGCTCGACGGAAAGGCGGCCGATCTGTCTCAGTACGTCGGCAAGGAACCGGTGCTGATCGAGTTCTGGGCGACGTGGTGCCCCAACTGCAAAGAGCTCGAGCCGCACCTCAAGGCGGTCCACGCCAAGTACAGCTCGCAGGTCAAGTTTGTCGGCGTATCCGTGTCGGTGAATCAGTCTCCGGAGCGCGTCAAGGCGTACGTAGCGAAGCACGGCATTCCCGGCGATCAATTCTTCGATCGCAACGGCGCTGCGACCGGCGCGTATGATGTGCCCGCGACGTCCTACGTCGTCGTTCTCGACAAGTCGGGGAAGGTCGTCTACACCGGGCTTGGTGGAGATCAGGATCTGGAGAAGGCGATAAGAAAAGCGCTGTAACCTCATCCAACTGCGCAACTGACGAACTGCGCACCTGAGTTGACCGCGCGACTGAAGCGACCGCGCGACTGACTCGACGGCGATTTGCTAACGTCGTCGCATTCAGTTGCGCGGTAGTTTCAGGTGCGCCTTCGGATCAGTTACGCCGTCGCCGAGTCCGAGTTCGAATATTCTTTGCGTTCCCGACGCTCCCCTTGCCCGATACGCCTGAATCTCATCGACGACGACAGGATCATCGAACCGCACGCCGAGCAGTTCCTTCACGGCTCGCTCCGGTAACTCACGGTACAAGTTCAGCGTGCAGTGCGGCGTGAACGTGAACCGCGCCCGCTCCGTCACGATGTGCGCGGCGCGGATGCGTTCGGCCATCGCTTCGTGCAGCGCGCGCACCGGTCCATTCGGGTCGAGCGGCAGCACGACGACGTTGCTTTGCATGAAGCGGATCGGTGGGTCGAACTGGAGCGTCAGCGGCGGCGTCACCTGTGTCACCGGCAACAGTGCCTCACGAAGCGTCTCGGGAGACGTGCGCACCGAGATCGGCCCCATGCCTGACGAGCCGATGAGCGTGAGATGCGGTGGCAGTTCGGCCGCCATGCGCGGATCGTAGCGTTCCTGAACTTCGTGGATGCGCTCGGCGACACTTCCCGAGAGCTCCGCGATCACGACGATGCCTGGCTTCACCTCGCCGACGGTGCGCGCCGAGTCATCGACGCGCGGGCATGATGAACCAGGAGAAGGTCTGCCCGCCTCCTCCGTCGGCGACTGCGTTCATGGACGTGCCGAGTAGCCACCTGTCCAACTTGCTGTCGGGATTGGTGCGGTGGAAGTAGCGCACGACCTTGTTCCCCGCGAAGGTGCCGATCGCCGCGCCCATCATGACGTCGCTCGCCCAATGCCGGTTGTTGTACATACGCGAAACTCCGACGAGCCCCGCGCCGCCGTACATCGTCGGCGCGATGAACCACTGGTAGTTCGGCCACCAGCGCGACGTTTCATTCACGACTGCCGCCGCCGCCGCGAAAGCGGCGACGGTGTGTCCCGACGGAAATGACCGGTAGCTATCGCCCTTGATACCGCGGCCGATCTGCCAGTTGTTGGGGTCGAATCCCGTGCTGTCGGTGGGCGGCTTCACGAACGGTCGGGCGCGACCGAAGAAGTATTTGAGCGCATCGGCGAAGAGACCGCCGACAAGGATCGCTTCGGTGCCGTGGAGCCCCAAGTCCGCCATGTTCTGCTGCTTCGACGCGCGCCCGGCGATGTACAGCGTTCCGCCGATGATGAACGCGCCCGGCTCGGCGATGGTGCGAAATCCAGTCGCCGTCGTTTGGAAGAACCGGTTCTGCTGGGCGTACTTGGTCTGAAGATGCGACGCGAAATATTCGTCCACGGGGCGAAGAGCGAACGTCGCGACGACGAACCCTCCCGCCAGCGCGGCATCGTCCCACGTGAACAACGGAACCGTTGGCGTGCTCGTGGTCGTCGTTTGCGCGCGCAGTGGCGCACAGGCAAGCACGAACGTAGCGACGACGGAGGCAGTCGGCCGACGGAAGCCCAGTCTCATCGGTTGGAGACCAAAGCAGGGGGCATGCCGATTGACAGAGGGGCTTGGGCCTAGGGCCTAGGGGCCAGGGTGCTAGAACCGTCGTTCGCCACTCGTGATTCGCCACTTCGCGCGCCTCGCAACCCCACCTCCTTCGACGTCTCGAGATCGGCCAGGAACATCGCCTCCGCTTCTTCGCCGAGCGCGGGGTCTTCGATCACTGCATCCAACTCGTAGTTGATCGCGACGCCGAGGGGATTGAAGTCGGTGGAACCGACGCGAACCCAGCGTCCATCGATGACGCTCGTTTTCGCGTGCATCATCTCACCCTGCCACTCCCAGAGCCGCACGCCATTCGTGAGCAAGCGCCGATAGTATCGCCGCGCGAGCAGCGACACCCACGGGTGGTCATTCCGACTGGGCAAAAGAATGCGGACGTCGACGCCGTCGCGGGCCGCGCCATTGAGCGCTTCGACTTCCGATGGCGAGGGCGCGAAGTACGCCGTAGCGATCCAGATCGAGCGCTCGGCAGAGATGGCTTGGATTTGCAATGCGCGCGAGACGCGGAGACGGAGCGGCTCTCCTTCGACGATGCCGACGAGCGCGGGGGTGTGCGTCGAAGGATCGAGGTGCGAGCCGCGCGCCGCACGCCGGAGAAATCGGTGCGAGCCGCGGCGCTCTCGGCCCACTGTGCGCCGCCACATGGTCTCGAACGCGGCGATCATGTCGCGCGCGGCCGGTCCCTCGATGAGGACCGCGGTGTCGCGCCAACGCGAGCGTTGCTGCTTCTGCACGCCAGTGGTCCATTCTCGCCCGACGCCGACACCGCCGGTGATGCCCACGGTCTCGTCGACGACGAGCAGCTTTCGGTGGTCCCGCGGAACGAGCCCGAACCACGGGCGCAATCCAAATCGATTGAAGATCTGAACGTTGATGCCGGACCGCGCGAGCTGACGGAGCCACGCCCGTTTCGTCCCACGAATGCCGACCCAGTCGAGCAGCAGGCGCACGGAGACGCCCCGCCCCGCCGCCTTCGTCAGGGCTTCGCCGAAGCGCCGGCCGACTTCGTCGGAGCGAAAGATGTAGCTCTCGACCGCGATCGACGTGCGCGCGCCATCGACGAGCTCCACCATTGCGTCAAAGGTCGCGGGCCCGTCGCGGAGCAGGCGGACCCGATTGTTGCTCGAGACGTCGGCGGCGGCAATGCGCCAGAGGCCGCGCGAAAATGATGGACCGGGCGCGACAGGTGCGTTCTCGACGCGACTTTCCTTGCCGCGACGAGCGGGAACGGCCCCATGTGAATGCATGTGCTCCGCAAATCTATCGCTGGATTCAGCCCGACGGCTGCCTCATCCAACGGTCGACGAAGTCGTCGAGTTGCTGCAGTTCAAAGGGCTTTGCGAGCACGGGGCGTTGGAGCGTGCCGAATGGACTCTGGGACGCTTCGCACGCGGTGATGTCGCCAGTTACGTAGACGATGTTGGGCGAGAGTCCCGGCCGATTCTCGTCGATCCAGTTCTGCAGCTCGCGGCCGTTCTCTTTGCCCAGCCAGAGATCGACGAAGGCGCCGACGACGGTTTGCGCGCCGAGCACCTCACGCGCGTCGGCGAGGGATCCCACCGCGTGCACCGTATGTCCATGGCGCGAGAGCCACTGTACCACGGCTCTCCGAATCGCAGCTTCGTCGTCGACGTACAAAACGGTGGCCACTAGTAAGCTCCTGAACGCGCGAGCGTGAATACCGAGCCCGTTTGGGCTAAACTTCCGCCCATGCTACCTATCGATCTCGAGGGACGTCGTGCGTTCGTCGCCGGCGTGGCCGACGATGCTGGGTTTGGTTTCGCGATTGCTAAGGCGCTCGCGGAAGCCGGGGCGACGGTCTGCGTCGGCACATGGCCGCCGGCGCTGAACATCTTCATGAACCTGCTCGAGCGCGGCAAGATGGACGCGTCGCGCACGCTTCGGTCCGGTGCCAAGCTCGAGTTCGAGAAGATCTATCCGCTGGATGCTGCATATGATCGCTACGAGGACATGCCCGAGGAGGTCCGGAACAACGAGCGGTACAACGACGTCGGCGATTGCTCGATCGAGGTAGTTGCGAAGCGCCTCACGGATGACTTCGGCGACAAGCCGCTGGACATTCTCGTGCACTCGCTCGCCAACGGACCCGAGGTGAAGAAGCCGTTGCTCGAGACGAGCCGGAGCGGTTACCTAACGGCCCTGAGCGTGAGCGCCTATTCCCTGGTCTCGATGATCGCACGGTTCGGGCCTCTGATGCGCGAACACTCATCGGTCGTGTCGCTCACGTACATGGCGAGCGAGCGCGTGATCCCCGGCTACGGCGGCGGGATGTCGTCGGCGAAGGCCGCACTGGAGAGCGACACGCGTACGCTGGCCTTCGAGGCGGGACGGAAGTACGGCGTCCGAGTCAATACGATTTCCGCTGGACCCTGGGCTTCGCGCGCCGCGAGCGCGATCGGGATCATCGAGCGGATGGTCGAGTACGTCGCGAAGACGGCGCCCCTAACGAGTCCGCTCGAGCCCGCCGACGTCGGCAACACGGCCGCGTTTCTGTGCTCCCCGCTCGCCAGCGGGATCACCGGCACGACCATCTACGTCGACAAGGGCTACCACTCGATGGGGATGGGGTACGAGCCTTTTGCCGCTGGTGCACTCTAGCAAGGTACTTCTTACCTCGTACTTCCTACTTTTGAACTGAGGGCTAGCGGTCGAGATCTCGACCACTAGCCCTCAGCATGTGAGTACGTGAGTACGAAGTAAGGAGTAGCTCGGTGTTACTGCGCGGCAATCTGTCGCGCTGGAGGCGCATCCACTGGCTTCGCCTCCACTGGCGGCAGTCCCCCGTCCCGCAGCATCCCGTTCACGCGAGGCAAGCCCGCGTCCAGAGTTCTCCTCAGCGTCGCGAGCTGGATGTCGAGCTGGCGCGAGAGATCCATGAACACCGCATACGACTGCTGCGTCGGGCGGCCATCGGCGCTCCCGACCACACCCATCAACGCGCCCATCTTGTTGTTGAGCCGGATCGGATAGTTGAGCGGATCCTGACCACTGCGATTCTTCGTCTGGTATAGCGAATCCTCGACTTGCGACAGCGCCTGCTCGAGCGCCACCGCCACCGTACCGAAGCTCGCCTGACGATCGGCGGCGATGCGCTTGCGGCGATCGTCGAGCTGGCGCTTGATGTAGCGGATCGTCTTCACCGCGTCATTCGTTTCCGTGAAACGGTCGCGGATCTTGACCAACAGCGCGAACTGCTCCGCGTAATCGGCCGCCGTCACGCCTTTCGAACGGGGATCGGGGATCAGACGGAACGCTTCGGTCCCGACCGTTTTGCCGTTCACCGTTAGGCGGACGTTGTAGGCACCTGGCGGTGCCAAAGGGCCCTGCGTCCCAGCCGCCCAAAGTATCATTCCTTGAAAAGCCGACGCATCCGGGTAGCGCATATTCCAGCTGAACGTATTCACGCCGCGTCGATTCGGAGCGCGCGGCGCTGGTGGCGCGCGGAACTCGTCGTCAGCGTTGGCGGGATCGATTCCGCCAGCCGCATCCGTCGCCACGCGCGTCAGCTTTTGAATGCTGTCCTCCGCGATCCCGGCGGCGCGGAGGCTGTCCATGCGCGACTTCGTGCGCTGCTGGCGACGCACCGAGTCCGCGTACGCCACCGAATCGAGCTTGCTCGTATATGTCCGAATGAGCTTCCCCTGCCCATCGAGGAAAGTGAGCGTGACCTCGTCGTTCGCGCTCTTGAGCCAATACTGAACGGCCACGCCGCCGGCAGGGTTCGCGCCCACCGGATGTTCAGGCGCGTTCTCCGGAGTGATCGCCTGCGCGCCGCCGCCGCGACGCCCGCCGAATCCCCCGCCGAAGTTGGCGCGATACTGATCGCGGGGCTTGAAGAGATGCGCGTCGCTCGCCAACACCTCGCTCGAGAGCTGCTCCAGCGACGAGATGTTGTCCATCACCCAGAAGGAGCGGCCATGCGTCGCGACGACGAGATCGCCCTCCTTGAACACGAGATCGTGCACTGGAACGATCGGCAGATTGAGCTGCAGCTTGTGCCAGCTGGTGCCCTCGTCAGGCGAGAACCAGACGCCCCGCTCCGTGCCGGCGACGAGCAGCCCGCGCCGATTTGGATCCTCCCTCACGACGCGCGTGAATTCCGTCTGGTCGATGCCGTTGTCGATTCGTACCCAGGTCTTTCCATAGTCCAGAGTTTTCCACAGAAATGGCTTGTTGTCGTCAAGTTGATACCGATTTCCGGCCACGTACGCGATCCCCGCTCCGAACTTCGACCCGTCGATGCTCGAGACGCGCGTGAACTTCTGCATGTCCGGCGGCGTGACCGTCGTCCATGTCTTTCCACCATCGCGCGTCAGCGAAACCTTGCCGTCGTCGGAGCCCGTCCAGAGCACGTTGGCGTCGACTGGTGATTCGGCGATCACGAAGATGACCGCATAATACTCGACGGACGTTTGGTCTTTTGTAATCGGCCCGCCCGAGTTGCCTAACGTCGCTGGATCCGCGAAGGTGAGATCGGGCGAGATCACCGTCCAGCTCTGCCCACCATTCGTGGATTTGTGGACCATGTTCGAACCAGCATAGATGACATTCGGATCATGGGCCGATGTAATGATCGGGAAGGTCCATTGAAACCGATATTTCAAATCCTTCGCCGGATGACCCATTGGATTGTCAGGCCACGGATTCACGTTGCGCGTGAGCTCCGTGCGCATGTCCTTCCGCGTCAGCAGATTGCCATAGCTGCCCGCATAGACGATGTCCGGATCGTCGGTGCGCGCGGCGATCCAACCTGACTCGCCGCCCCCTGCTTCCTTCCAATCGCTGATGTCGACCACGCCGTCCGGCGACCGACTCGGCCCGCACAGCGTCGAGTTGTCCTGCTGTGCGCCGCACACGTGATACGGGAAGTGATTCGTCGTGATGACGTGATACATCTGCGCGGTCGCGAAATCTTCGTCAGTCCACGTCTTCCCGCCGTCAACCGTGACCTCGCCGCCGCCGTCGTCCGACTCGATCATGCGACGAGGATCCTTCGGGTCGATCCAGAGATCGTGCGAATCGCCGTGGCGCAAACCGCCGACGGGACGGAAAGTCTTCCCTCCATCTGTCGATTTCATGAAGGACACGTTGTTGTCGTAGACGACGTTCGTGTCCTTCGGATCGGCGTGAATCTTTGTGTAGTACCACGCACGCTGGCGCAGCGAGCGATCGGCGTTTGTGCGCGTCCACGTCGCGCCGCCATCGCTCGAGCGGAACACGCCACCCGAGTCCGCTTCGATGTTCGCCCACAGCCGATTCGAGTTCGCGCCGGAGACGGTGACGCCGATGTTCCCCCAGATCCCTTCGGGCAGCCCATTGTTGCGTGTGATCTCGGTCCAGTGATCGCCGCCGTCGGTCGTCTTGAACAAGCCGCTTCCGGCGCCGCCCGACGAGAGCATCCACGGCGTACGTCCCGCCTGCCAGAGCGCTGCATACAAAACGCTCGCATTGTTCGGGTCCATCACGAGGTCGACGACGCCCGTCGAGTCGTTCCGGAAAAGAATCTTCTCCCACGTCTTGCCGCCGTCCTTGGAGCGAAAGACCCCTCGCTCCGCGTTAGGCGCCCAGACGTGGCCCAACGCGCCCACGTATACAAGGTCTGGATTCGTCGGATTCACGACGATATCGGCGATCTGGCGCGTCTCCTTGAGACCCATCGAGGTCCACGTCTTGCCTCCGTCCGTCGTCTTCCACACGCCGTCGCCATGCGCGACGTTCCCGCGGATCGGATACTCGCCCCCGCCGACGTAGACCACGTCCGGCGCGGAAGGTGCGACGGCAATGGCACCGATCGTTCCACCGAAGTACCTGTCCGTCACCGGCGCCCAGGAAGCGCCGCCATTCACCGATTTGAAGACACCGCCGCCGGTCGTCCCCATCCAGAACTCGTTAGGCCGCTGCGGATTCCCGGTCACCGCCACCGATCGGCCGCCGCGGAATGGCCCGAGCTCACGCCAATGCACCCCGGCGTATGCAACCGAATCCAACGGCATCGTCGCGCCGTTTACCGGCGTGTACGGCCGGACCGGCTCCGTCGGCGGTCGAGGGCGCTGCGCGCCGGCGGGTGTGGCGATCGCGCATGCGGCGAGTGTCAGCGCGACAACGGTCGCGCGATGAACGAGCGAGGACGGACGAGTCACGACGCCTCCAGGCGATCGGAAAAGAGGGGGGTACCGTCGAAATAATTCACAGAATGCCGCCGACGGAAGAGGAGACTTCCGAACAGCGCCGTCTACCTTGTACAATGCGTGCGCAATGACGGTGCGTCAGAAGCTCGCCATCGCACTTGGGTCTGCCGTGCTCACGCTGCTCGTGGGCGTCACGGCATTCCTTGTCGTCCTGCGCCTGCGCAGCGCCATCGCAGCCGTCGACCACACCAACATGGTGATGCGTCGCCTCGATGGCTTCCTCACCGGGATGGTCGACGCCGAGACGGGCCAGCGGGGCTACCTCATCACCGGCGACAGCGCGTATCTGGCCCCTTATCACAATGGCCGGGTCGAGGCTGACTCACATCTCCTCGCGCTCCGTGGACTGATGGCGAGCACCGACTCGCAGCAGGTGGACCGTGTCGATAGCCTGCAATTGCTCGCCCACACCAAGCTCCGCGAGATGGAGCAGACGATCGTCCTGCGCACGCGGAGCGAGAGCGAGGCAGCGGCTCGCATTCGCACGGGCTACGGCAAGGCGGTGATGGACAGCGCCCGCGAGCTCGCCGCGCGCATCTCCGCGGTGGAGCGACAGCGCCTCGCCGAGCGTGATGCGACGCGATTACGCATCCGGAATCTGGCGCTGGGCGTGATCGTGATCGGCACCGTCGGCGCCTTCCTGCTCGCGTTTCTGATCAACCGCTCCATTCGCACCGACGTGATCGCGCAGCAGCAAGCGCACGAACAACTGGAGCACCAGGCGAAGCAACTCGAGGAACAGGCGATCGAGCTCGAGCACACGATGGAGCAGTTGCGGGAGACGACGAAGGAAGAGGAGGAGGCGCGGCAAGCAGCGGAGGTCGCGAACCGGGCGAAGAACGACTTTCTCGCGGTGATGTCGCACGAGCTGCGGACACCGCTCAACGCGATCGTCGGCTACGCCGAGCTGCTGCACGACGGCATCGCCGGTCCGGTGAACGAGCTCCAGCAAGAGCAACTCGATCGCGTGCAGCTCTCGGCACGCCATCTCGTGGAGCTGGTGGACGAGATTCTGTCGTTCAGCCGGATCGAGGCGGGGCAGGACAACATTCGGCAGGGACCGGTGGACGTGGCGAAGGTCGCGCGAGAAGCGGGCGCCTTGGTGGAGCCGGTCGTTGCGGCGAAGGGCCTGCACTTCTCGGTGGACGTGCCCAGCGAATCGATAACCTTCACCTCCGACGCGTCGAAGGTGCGGCAGATCCTGGTGAACCTCCTGTCCAACGCGATCAAGTTCACCGACGAGGGCGAGATCGCGCTGTCGTCACGCGTCGAAGATGGGCGAGTGGTGTTCGACGTCCGCGACACGGGGATCGGGATCGCGCCGGAGCATCAGGAGCGGGTGTTCGAGACTTTCTGGCAGGTGGATCAGACCGCGACGCGGAAGGTGGGCGGCGCTGGGCTG
>DATEHJ010000255.1:0-6925 GCA_035279645.1 Gemmatimonadaceae bacterium | reverse complement strand
CCTTCACCATATCCGTCGAAAAGCGCCGCGGCGACGTTCATGCCTTCAACGATCTCGGCGATTGGAGGAAATCCGCTGCCGTAGGTGTCGAGCTTCGGGTTGTCCTTGAGATTGATGAACAGCTGCACCGTACGGGTGTTCGGCCCTTCACTCGCGAATGCGATGGTGCCTCGCGTGTTGGAGTGACGCACCGAATCGTCCGGAATCCGCCGGGACTCCCACTCCGAGTTCACGCCCGGCTTGCCCGATATTCCGAACTGAGCAACGAAATTCTCGATGACCCTGAAGAAGTACGTGCTGTCGTAGTAGTGATGCTTCGATAGGTAGTAAAAGCGGTCGACGCCGTGCGGCGCCCACGCGCGATGCGCCATCACCGTGATCTTGCCGCGCGAAGTTTCCAGATCCACGCGGAAGCTGTCCGGTGCCGACTGCGTGAGCTCGCCGTCGCTCGGCGTGCTCGACGCCCCTTCGCCGCGACTGCAACTGACGAGAATCGCTGCAACCGTCACGACGAGGCACGCGACTCGCCGCGTTAGGCAAGAATGGCTCATTGGGGGGCGTGGTAGGTTTGGGGCAGGCCGGCGGCGAGCGCGTCGGATACGCGCTCTCGCTGATGATCGTTGCGGCTGTGCAGAATCGCGAGAAGGTTGACGTTGCGGATTAGCGTCGCCTCGCCACGCAGCGTCGGTTCGACGGCCGCTTCGATGAACTTGCTTTTGTCGAGTCGCGCCTCGTCGCGCTGCCGCGCGGCCGCATCGGGATAAACGAAGACCTCCAGCGCCGCGCTGCCGAGAAGGATGCGCGTGCCCGTCTGCGTGAGGGGTGGAGCAGTGATCGCACCAGCCGCTGAGTCGCGCCGCGGCGCCAACCCGGCCCGATCTAGCGCGTTGAACACCGCGCAATCGGACCACACACCCTTCGCGGGGCACGCCGTCTTGCCGCTCGTCGCCGGCGTTGTCGTCGGCGACACCGATGACGTGGCGGCCGTTGCAGTCGTGTCCAGCGTCTCTTGCTTGTGAGCCGAACTACTGCAGGCGACAATGCCGCCTGACACGGCGAAAAGCCGGCAGAGTGAACGCACTCGCGATCTGCACTCAACTTTTTGCATTGGCATCGACTGGGACGGCGCGTCGCATCTTACGCCCGTGCGACATCACGTCGCCAGTCTAATGAGATGAGAAAGCCCCGAGCGTGTTCCGCTCGGGGCTTCCGTCTGGCGATCTGATTTTCCGCCGTTATCGCTTCCGGCCTTTCGCTTTGCGCTCTTGCGCGGCAGCCTGCTTTCTCGCCTTCGGCTTCTTCGCCGAACCGCTGCGAGCAGCGGGAGTGGCGGCACGTCTGGCCGACTTCGCTACGACTCGGCCCTTCGTGGTCGCCGTCTTCTTCGTGCTCGCTCGCTTCGCGGTTGTCGCCGTTTTGGTGCTCGCCACCTTGGCTGGCTTGTCAGCCTTCGCCGCAGGGGTGGTTGACGCGCTAACCTTTTCAACGCCCTTAGGTGGTGACGCCTTCGAGGTCTTAAGAACGAGCTTTGCCGGTGGAGCAGCGGGCGCTACGGGTGCGGCAGGAGGCGCAGCCGCCACAGCGTTCGTGCTTCCCTTTGGTCGCCCGCCCTTTCGTGCTAACTGGGCGTCGGCAAGCATCTTACGAAATGCTTCCTGGGCTTCGTTCATCAATTGGACGTGCGAAACTCGGCGCTCCCGGAGCGCCTTGTCCTTTTCCGCCCGATATATCGCTAGTGCAGTCGTCGCATCCATTGTCAAGGCGAGGAGGGGTTCGACGATCTCGACTGGGAACGGTCTAAATCTAGTCGAGAAGGCGCTTTCGGACAGGGCCAAAATGGTATACCACGCAACTTTAGGGTTGCGCGTCCACCTTTCCCGGCATAACCCCCTCGAATGGCGACATTAATTGTCGCGAGGCGCGCTCGAGCCCAGCCGAATTCTGCACCAAGATCGCGCGAGCAGCACTCTTCACTAGGTCCCCGAGCTCGGCAGGCATGCTCATGTCGTCGACCTGGCGCTCGAGATCGACCAGAAAAGCGCTCACTCGTCCCTGTCGATCCTTGTTCTTCATGGACGTCACTTCGTCAGCGACCATCATCATTGCCGACGTGTGCGCCGAGCTGCCGAAGCTTTCGCTCTGAATGCGCTCGCGATCAGCTGGTGTCAGTGCCTTCACTCGATCGAGAAAGCGTCCCGCCGCTTCGATGCTTCGATCGATGGCCTGCGGTTCTGTGCCTGTCATCCGCGCCTCCGCGAGAGCGTCCAAATCGGGTCGAGCCAGGTCGTCGCTGCGCTGGGAGCCAGAAGAATTATGGCGCTTCCAGGTCAAAGGCGAAACGGCAACGTGTTATCAAGCCGGCGGACTCGACCGCCCATGAATGAGGGAGCGGGCTTCGCGCATTGCCTTTCGCTCGCTCGCGAATGCCAGCGTCGCTTCCGCCTCGCCGAGCCCAACCCAACGAGCGTCCTCGACTTCGTTGTCGTGTTCCGCGACGTCGCCCCTCTCGTACTCGAGCAGGAAGAGGTGTAGGAACTTGTGAAAGCGGACGCGTTGCTCGTTGGCGTCGTTTCCCACGTACCAATACTCGATGCGTTGAAGCGGCGCGATGATGCGCGCTGTGATTCCCGCCTCCTCGCGTACTTCGCGCACCGCGGCCGACTCGAGCGACTCGTCTCCTTCAACGAGTCCTTTCGGGAGTTGCCAACGCTCGGGGCCGACACGTATCAACGCGACTTCAATCGCTCCGCCGACGGTTTGGCGATAGGCCACGCCGCCGGCGGATACTTGCCGCACGGTCTGCAGGCGCATCTCTCAGCGGGCGCCTCGAACGGAGTGCAGGAGCGAGGCTCTGAATTCCTGCCTTTGTGGTTAGGCTGCTACCGTGACGCGCGGCGCACCTGATTCACGCGGTTGATCAGCAG
The DNA here is from genome assembly GCA_035279645.1 of Gemmatimonadaceae bacterium. Lineage (GTDB taxonomy): Bacteria > Gemmatimonadota > Gemmatimonadetes > Gemmatimonadales > Gemmatimonadaceae > AG2. The sequence continues at coordinate 4,001 of DATEHJ010000255.1, read as the reverse complement.
GGCTAGCTCGTCTCGTTGCTCAGCGTTCTTCTCCATCAGGTCGTCGAGTAGCGTTTCGGCAACGGAGTCGGCGATCATCGTTGGCTCGGGCGCGAAACGCTTGTTGCCGAGGTGACGCATCGGGTCGAGCAACACCGGGTTCTGCAGAATGATATCCGTTCGCTCGAACTGCACACGCACGGCGTAAAACTTTTTGCCCGCCTTCTCCATGTACCCGATTTTTACTCCGTTCACGTCATCGGGCCACTCGGGAATCGCGTGCTCGATGTTATCTGTTCCGCGAAACGCGCTCGTCCCCTTCTGCAGTCCTGTGTAGTTCTGCTCGAAGCTTCCCTGATACATGAGCCCGTGCTGCATGCGTGCTCTCCAGTTATGGTTCGGTCGGGCGCAGGCGCGCCGCGCGTTCGCGCATCTACGGTCGCGTCGCTGGAACATTTCCAGCGGTTCCGCAGAATATGCTAACAAAGAGGAGCGGCGACCAGAACGGCTTGGTCGCCGAAAGTCAGTCCACCCGTGCCTATCGCGAGGAACTCAGTTATGCCACGATTCGCCCCCGCTCTCCTCATGGCGACCGGCCTCTCGCTGGCCGGGTGCGCACACGCGAGCCAAGCGCCCCAAGACGTTCCCGAGCGAACTGTTCTCAAGGTCGAGAATCAAGGCTTTCCGGATATGAACGTCTATGTTCTCCCCGAAGGCAGCAATCGTGTGCGGCTCGGAACGGTCACCGGCACCAGCAACGCGTACTTCACCTTGCCGGCATACTTGATTCGCGGCATCCGGGAGTTGCGCTTCCAGGCGCTCCCGATCGCTACACCGCGGGGACAAGTCTCGCAATCGATTACGGTCACTCCGGGCGACACGGTCGTTCTCATCATTCCGCCGAGCGCGTGACGTCACACCGCGAGAGGCGTTAGGCGCCCTTACGAGCCGCGTGGGTGGCCGGGAGATAGCGGCGTCCACGACGGCGGATCGCTGGCGGGGAAGCTCTCCTCGTCGGCTTCCTCGACGCGGTCCGGAGGGGTCTCCTCGCGACGAGGAGTCCGCGGCGAAGCGGGTACGTCCTTTCCCTTTCGTGGCTCGTCGTTCGTAGCGGGCTCTTTGTCCTTGTCTTCATTCGGAGTCATTCGTTCTCCTCCCCGCACGGCTCACCGACCATGCGACTCTCAGGACGCCGGACGAAGTCCGCGATCGGCGTCCAACCACTCTCGTGGATTCCAGTTGACGGGGACTGCTCCGATGCGCTCGAACCGAATCCGCGGATCATCTGACTGAACGAGCGCGAGCAACCGACGTCCACTCAGCAAGAATCGCCGCGATGCAGACTCGATGCTATCGAGCAGCGTATGCGCGAATTGAGCATCCGCCCGCGCAAATGCATCGAAGTGCCTGAACTGAATCACAGCGCCACCGGCCTCCGGTATGGCGAGTTCCGCCAGACAGTCGATCCACGATGCGAGATTCGCGGAATAGTAGTCCGGAAAATCGAGCACCCGCTTCGCGTCAGCGTGAAAATCCGAGGCACTCTTCCACATCGCCGCGTCCAGGGTGTATGCGCGATAGCCGAATTGTTGGAGACAAGCAATGTCCTGCGCCAATAGGCTGTTCTTGTAGTACAGCGTTACCGCGCTGCTTTGCAGCAACTGCGTGTCGAGCCGCTCGAGCGCAGGGCGCTCCGCGCGCGACGGCGCAGCCCTCTCTTTTCGGAACAATCCCATGGGCTTGGATTCGCGACCAGTGACAACCCTCTCCGCGCGGCAGGAGCACCGGCGCGTGTCCCGAAGATACTGAGAGCGGGCGCGCTGGCGCGAGACGTCGCGTCGCGGCCGCCACTAATAGGTCAAGATGAGGCGCACTTACGGCACTCGATGGTGGCGCCGAGCATGCTGGCCCGACCCTCGTCGGTCAGCACCCAAGGGCGGCTTTGCCAGGGCGGCTCATGACGCATGTGAACGGTGTGCCCGCACACGAGGTCAGCAACCCAAGCGGATTCGTCATCGAGGTGGAAACCGACGATCTCTCTCACCGGTGCATCAGCCGCCATCACGACGATCGCGCGCCGTACGCGTTAGGCCAGCGACGCTCGAGGTACGTCGAGGGCCCGCCGGCCGGGCCGAAGCCGTAGCGCTCGTACAAACCGCGTGCGTCGCGCGTAAAAAGTGCGAACCGGCGCAACCCCTGGAGATCCGGGTGCGCGAGAATGCACTCCATGAGCCACCTGGAGAGTCCCCGTCCTCGATAGGCCTCGACGACGAACACGTCCGAGAGGTACGCGTACGTCGCCAAGTCCGTGATCGCGCGCGCAAAGCCGACCTGCCGGTCGCGATGGTAGATGCCAAACGTTAGTGAATTCTCAATCCCGCGCTCGAGAACTGCGCGCGGCATCCCCGCAGCCCAATACGACGCCTCGAGGTAGCCGTGCACGAGCTCGACGTCGAGACGCGCTCGATCGGTCGAAATCACGAACTCATCACGTACCCATTCGCGTGGAGCGTCGTGCATTTCGTCAGCGAGCGGGACGTCCGCTAGCGGGCTGCCGCACGGCATTCGCGTCGTCGGCCGAGATGCCGCGTTCGGCGAGCAGCTTCGTCGTGAAGCGCTGGCCCTCTGAGATGCGCTCGACCTCGACCGCGACCGCATCGAGTGCTTGCTGCATCTCTGAGAGTCGAGTGTCGAGTCGTCGCATGACGTCGGCTGGGAGCGGCGTGGCATTGCGCCGGCCCACCAAGACCCTAACGAGACTCAGGAGGAAGGCCGTGCTGCATACCATCCCCACAATCGACACGACCATCGAGTATCTATCCATCGTTGCTCCGGTCGCGTCCGGGTGGATTAGAAGCAGCCACGGTTTCGATCGCCGAGGGGATTGGGAAAGTCTCCCGGGTACGGTGTGCCGCGCTCATCGCGCCGACCGATGATCTCGTCCTTGCTTTTCTCGTCTTTCTTTTGCTCCCGCGGCCGCTCGGCCGGAATGTGTCCGATGACACGCTCGAGCGCGGTGTCGAGTGAGCGTCGTGTGCGCTTTCCCATTTGTACCATCTCCTGAAGAGTTGCGCCCGCACTACGGCGTTCCAGAGTGGGAAGTTCTATTCCAGCCTCACGTCGGCTGCACCAGCTCGATTCCGTTGCTGCCTACAATAACGCAATCTTCGACGTGTCCCGCGCGCACGAGCCGCCAAAACTCCGTCTCGACGTGCGGCGCCGCCGAGCTATTGGGGAACAGTTCGACCTCGATCCCCCCCGTGCAAACGATCCGCACGCCTCCGTAAGTGTCCGCGAGAAAGGTGGTAACCGTGACGACGTCGTCGAGAAGACGTGCAACGTCTTTCAAGCGGATGTCCCACCAGCTAGCGCCATCGATGTCCCAATCGAAGCTCTCGAGGTCCGCGTCGGGGTCTGCCGGTGTGAACAGATCCCCTGATCCGGCGAGAATGGTCGTCGGCCCCGCGATCCGCCAGGCACACGCGACTTGCAGCGTGTACGCACCAATGCTCCGATCACCGTGCGCGCGCCGCTCTCCGAATTCGAGAGTGAGTACATCACGCGCTCGCATCGGTCCCCAAAGCCGCAGTCCCGCGATGGGCGCGAGAACTCGTTCGACGATTTCTTTCAGGGCTCCTCCAAAAGCACAAGGCGACGATTTCTAATCGTCGCCCCGACCGCCGTTGGAATCAACCTGCTCGACGATGCACCGCCTATGACGCCGCGGCTTGCCGACCCTTCGCGCTGTCGCCGGCCATCGCGGCCAGGGCTGCTTTGGCATCGGCGACCGTGGCGTCGGATCCGGCGCGAGTCCATTCCACCATTTTCGACGGCGAGTCGAGACGAAATGCGCTGAGCGCGTAGGGGTCGACGATGAGCTCGAGCGCCCACCCCGCACGCCGCCAAGCGATCGTCACGCCACCCTGTTGCGTGACTGTGATTTCGTCAGGTGTGATGTCGTTCCGCCACGCCTGCACGAGCACGGCGCGCGCACGCTCGAGCGCGTCGAAATCGACGCCCGG
>DATEHJ010000254.1:0-4617 GCA_035279645.1 Gemmatimonadaceae bacterium | reverse complement strand
TGAGCCTTTGCTGAATCGAGGCCAGCGAATCGATTGAGCCTTTGCTGAATCGAGGCCAGCGAATCGACCGCCGCGTGAGCGATTGGGAGCTGGCCGGTATGTGAGGCGCCTAACGCCTTCGCGTAGAAGGTCAACGCGTCGGCATATGGATAGTCGCTCGCGCTTGGCGTGAGCGCGGCCGCCTCCGCCCACGCGCCGCGCTCGAGCACCCACCGCGCTGGAATCGCCGCGAGCGCGAAGACCCCCGCCAACCCCGGCGCCGCGCCGGTGATCGCGTTGGGATCGAAGCGCGCCGCGAGCGCGGGGAGGACGTCGAGGATCGTCTTCGCTTCGGTCTCCTTCCCCATCTGCAGGTACGCGTACATCGCGTAGTCATTGGCGTGGAGCGCTTCGGCGATCGAGCCGCTGGCGAGCGCAACTTCCATCGATCGATGATTCGCATCCACTGATTCCTGCCACATGCCGACGCGCGTGAAGGTGTGTGATGGCATGTGCAGCGCGTGCGCGGCTGATGGCGCGATTGCCGCATAACGCTGCGCCGCGGCGCGCGCGCGGTCGGCGAGGGGTGGGTAGTCGTAGGTGTGTATGATGTAGTGCGCCAGCCCCGGATGATCTGGCAGCCTGGCCCAGAGCGGCTCGAGGATGCTCGCCGCCTGGAGCTGATTCGCATACGTCTTGTCGGTCGGAGGCGCGGAAGCGGTGAGAGAGATCGCGTAGAAAATCTTCGCTTCCGTGTCCCCCGGCTGCTGCGTTGACAACTCGCGCATCGCGCGCGAGTACGAGAGGACGCGCGTCCGTTGGTCCTTCTGTGCGTAGCCGTCGTACAGCTGGCTCACGGCCTGGATGTACCCGCGCTCGCGCTCAGTTGCCCGCGGCGCGAGTCTCTGGGCTGCGTCGGCCGCCTGCTTGCCCTGCTGCAGCAAAGCCACCGATCGGTTTCCCGCCGCCATCGGATTGGTCCACCGACTCAGCGCGATCCCCCAGTACGCCATTGCGCAGGTCGAGTCGCTCGCCAGCACGGCATTGAAGCTCTGGATCGACGCGCCGAACTCGAAGGAGTGCAGCAGCGCGACCGCGCGATCGAACTGTTGGGCGGTGCTCGGTTTACAGGACGTCGCGAAATGGACGGTGCCCAATTGTTCGTGTGAATGCTCCTGGGCGCCCGCCGTTGACGTGCCGATGATTGACAGGATGGCCGCGACGACAGTTCGTCTCCGCATGGACGTCACTCCAAAGGGTTACGCAGATAGAACTGGGAACGGTTAGGTATTTGTTCCCGCCCTCGAACGGCCACTGCGAAACGAAGCGTCGAATTGCGCGTCCTCGTCTAGCGTTCGCGATTCGCTCTCCCGTGAGGCCAGTATGAATCGACTGCTAGCTCGTTTTTTTGTCGCCGGCATCGCCGTCACGACGCTCGCGTGCGCGGGACACGCGCGCAGCACCCCGGTGCCCGGCGAGTACGCGCGATCCACCATCCGTCTCAGGGAAGACGGTCAGGTGCTGCCCGTGCCGAATGATGGCCCGTTTGCCGCGGACTTTCCGTCGGCTGTGCGACTCGACAATGCCAACGGCTTCGTCGTCGAGTCATCGAATGCTCAACTCAACGGCCATTACCGACTGGAACGCGACAGCATCTTCCTGGACCAGGACACCGACTCGGGCGCTCGACTCGCCTTCGCTGGCCGTGCGACGGGCGACACGCTCGACGTCCACTGGATCTCGGCTTCCGGCCAGCGCTCGAATGCCGCCGGCGCAGACGTCGAGCTGGTGTTCGTGCGCTCGAAGTAGTCTCTACTGACGTTTGTAGCTGACGGTCCCGATCATGATCGAGTTGTCCCTCGGCATCGCCATCGCAAACTTCTCCGGACGCTGCGGAGAGCGGAGACGCACGTAGACCGAGTCACCCTGCACCGCATAACGACCCGAGTTGACCGGATCGGCGCGCTCGGCGCCGGCGAAGTCGAAGCGGGCGGGGTCGTTCCCCGGGACACGGAGCTCGTCGTAGTGGCGATACACACGCCCGTCCGCCGAAAAGACGTAGTACTGCAGCGCGTTCGTGTAGTAGCCCGACGCTGGGCCGCGCTGCAGGTCGGTCATGTATTTCCGCGCGAAGCCCATGTAGAGACCGGCGATCACTCGTCCCGTCGTGCCCGGCGGCGCGCCGTACGCGGGCTCCGGCGTGCCGGCAACGACGCGCAACGTCGATGCAAAGGCGTTGAGCTGCGGCAGCACGTGCTGCCAACTCGTTAGGCTGATCGCCTGCGCGTCGACGATCGCGATCGCGCCGTCGGCGATCACCACCATGCGCATCCGCTCGCGCGCGAGACCAACGACAACCTCCTGGTAGCGTGCGCGCAACACCATCCGCGCGCCGGGCATCGTCGACATGTCCAGCTTCGCTCCAGGTGCGACGCTCGATTCCTGATAGCGCGGGTCGATGAGCTCCCGAAAGAGCGTGCGCGAGAAGGCCTGCTGCACGTTGCCCGCGAAGGGCTGAAACGGATACACCTGCAGCGACGCGTTCACCTCGCGCGACGAGAAGTCCGCGGGCGGGTAGATCGCGCTCCGATAGAAGGCCGGCGGGTCCTCGAACTTGAGCTCGGGCAGCGTCACCTGCGCGGACGCGTGAGCAGCGGCGAGCACGACGAAGGGCGACAGCAGCAGGCAACGTGAGAGTCGCATCGGAGCCTCCCGAGGGATAGGGCCGACATCGGTGCCGTCGTCGTAAGGCTGGACCAGCTGGCACGGGTTGTCAACCAACGACGTCGGCGAGCCAACCATGCGCTTGGGTATCGCCTGCCCGGAGCGCCGGGCCGACGGGTGAGCCGAGGAACACGAGCGTCCCGACTCCGACTCGCCGCGCGAGCGCGACGGGACAATCGCCCGCTCTCGCGATGATCTCGCCCGGCTGTGACGCAAGCGGTATCGCGCGAGTGAAGTCGCGGATCCTCACGGCCGAGGGCCACGTAAAATCGACGTACGGTGTCGCCCGCGCGGGCCAGAGCGGCACCGGCTCCTCGATGCGAATCTGGAAATATTCATCGAGTGCGGCGCGGTGTGCCCGAAACTCTCGCGCCGACGCGAATCCAGCGCCCGACTCGAGGATCACGGTCGCACCGTCGTCGAGCGCCTGCGCAATCCGGCGTGCAGCCCACGGTGGCGTCCCGAGAACGCCCGGCACGATCAGCACCTCTCGGCGTGCCGGCCCGAGCGCACCTAACGCGTCCCGATATCCGACCAGCGACTCCCGCAGACAGCAGTGCTCCTCGAGGTCGAGGATCGTCGACGGCCGCACGGTACTTAACGCAGTGCGTGCGGCGATGCCGTGAACGGGTGGCAGCCGGAGCACCGCGACCGCGCCAGCGGCACAGCCGAGAAAAGTTCGTCGCGAAATGATCATGCAAGTTGACCCGAGACGATGCGGTCCATCGCCCGCGCCGTGTCATAGAATTGCTGATCGGGCGCGTAGCGGTATCGCGCTTCCATCTCCGCGACGAGCCAACCATCGTATCCCACTTTGCTCAAGGCGGCGCGAATGGCCGGCCAGTTGTTGTCGCCGAGGAAGAGATTCGTGTACACACTCTGGTCGCCGCTGCGGCCGCGGTGTCGCAATACGTCCTTTACGTGGATCCGCGTGATGCGGCGTCCGTGCATCTCGATCCACTGCTCCGGAAAGCCCGTGTCGTGAATGTTGCCGACATCGAGATGAATACCGACGGCCGGACTGTTCACGTCGTTCAAAAACTGCGAGAACTCGCGCGGGCTGATGAGAAAACGCTGTTCGGAGTTGCAGTTCTCGCATCCGATCTTCACTTCCGCGCGCGCCGCCTGCTCGCCGAGCGGCTTCAGGACATCGACGCAGCGCAGATACACTTCGTTGTACGGCACTTCTTCCGTTACAAGGCCGGCAACGACGAGGATCGCGTCGGCGCCGAGCAGCACGGCGGTCTCGATCTCGCGCTCGACGATGCGAACGGCCCGCGCCCGCACCTGCGGATCGCGCGCCGAGAGCGGCGACGCCCAATGCAGCCCAGTCGACACGTTCGAGACGACGAGTCCCGCGCTCTCGACTGCTCGCCGAAGCGCGCGCACCTCGGCGTCCGTCGTCGTCATCTGGAACCAGGGGACGTCGCCGAGCCAGAGCTCGACGCCGTCGAAGCCGGCGCGCTTGACCAGCTCCAGCCCCTTCTCGAAGCCAAGGGGCTTCGGGATCATGTTGTCGCCGATGGCTTTTTTCATGGCGCTCGAGGGACGACGCGGATTGCGGACGTCGATAACGGCCTTCATCGTAAGGCTGCAGATCCCGGTGACAATTGTCAACCGCGCGCGAACCTAACGATTGACTCCCGGAGGCATGATGAACAACTGGAAATCGGCCCGGGCCATTCTCGCCGGCATTCTCGCGGCGATCATATTGACGACGCTGGTCGATTTCGCGCTGCACGCCGCCGGCGTGTACGGGCCGGCCAAGCAGCCGCTGAGTGACGCGCAGTCGCTGTTAGCAACTTCGTATCGCGTCGTCATCGGCGTCGGCGCCGCGTGGCTGGTCGCCAGGCTCGCGCCGCAGAATCCGATGAAGCACGCGATGACGGCCGGGGCGATCGGGATGGCGGTCGC
>DATEHJ010000253.1:0-5265 GCA_035279645.1 Gemmatimonadaceae bacterium | reverse complement strand
CCTGAATGTCATCTACGTCACGGGTCCGGGTCATGGTGGACCGGGCATCGTCGCGAACACGTATCTCGAGGGCACGTATAGCGAGCTCTATCCGAGCATCTCGCAGAGCGTCGAAGGAATGCGGCGGTTGTTTAAACAATTCTCATTTCCCGGCGGCATCCCGAGTCACGTGGCACCCGAGACTCCGGGGTCGATCAACGAAGGCGGCGAACTCGGCTATTCACTCGCCCATGCGTATGGGGCGGCATACGACAATCCGGACTTGATCGTGTGCTGCGTCATCGGGGACGGCGAAGCCGAAACCGGCGCGCTCGCAACGAGCTGGCACTCGAACAAATTCCTCGATCCGGCGCGCGACGGCGCCGTTCTTCCAGTCCTGCATCTCAACGGTTACAAGATCGCTAATCCAACGATCTTGGGCCGAATGGATGATGACGAGCTGTCGCAGCTGCTCACGGGCTATGGCTATACGCCATACTTCGTCGAGGGACACGAGCCAGGGGCGATGCATCAGCTCATGGCGGCGACGCTCGACGAGATCGTCGACGAGATTCACGCGATCCAGCACGATGCGCGTGCGCGCCGATCCACTGGGCGTCCGGTGTGGCCGATGATCGTGTTGCGCTCTCCGAAGGGGTGGACGGGCCCGAAGGAGGTCGATGGTAAGCCCGTGGAAGGCACCTGGCGTGCGCATCAAGTCCCGCTGAGCGAGTTGGCCACGAAACCGCAGCACCTCGCGCAGCTCGAGGAGTGGATGCGCAGCTATCACCCCGAGGAGCTGTTCGACAACGAGGGAAAGTTGATGCCGGAGCTGGCGGCGCTCGCGCCGCGCGGCGACCGGCGCATGAGCGCAAATCCTCATGCGAACGGCGGCCTGCTGCTGCGCGATCTGCCGCTGCCGGATTTTCGGGAGTACGCGCTCCACCTCCCCGCGCCGGGTGAGCGCATCGCCGAGAGCACGCGCGTGCTCGGCGAATTCCTGCGCGACGTCTTCGCTCTCAACGCCGAAACGCGCAACTTCCGATTGTTCGGTCCGGACGAGACGGCATCCAATCGCCTAACGGCCGTGTGGGAGGCGACGAACTCGGTGTTCATGGAGAAGATTCTCCCGACTGATGAGCATTTGTCGCCCGACGGCCGGGTGATGGAGGTGCTCAGCGAGCATCTCTGTCAGGGTTGGCTCGAGGGCTATCTGCTCACTGGTCGCCACGGATTGTTCTCGTGTTACGAGGCGTTCATCCACATCGTGGACTCGATGTTCAATCAGCACGCGAAGTGGCTGAAGGCGTGTCGGAACATTCCGTGGCGGCGGCCGGTCGCGTCACTCAACTATTTGCTGACATCGCATGTGTGGCGGCAGGACCATAACGGTTTCAGCCATCAGGATCCTGGATTCATCGACGTCGTCATGAACAAGAAGGCGGATGTTGTGCGTGTCTATCTGCCGCCGGACGCGAACACGTTGCTCTCCGTCGCCGATCACTGCCTGCGCAGCCGCAACTATGTCAACGTGATCGTTGCGGGGAAGCAGCCGGCGCCCCAGTGGCTCGACATGACCGCCGCGGTTCGCCACTGCACGGTCGGCATCGGGATCTGGGATTGGGCGAGCAGCGATCGCGGCAAGGAGCCGGACGCGGTGCTTGGGTGTGCAGGTGACGTGCCGACGCTCGAGACACTCGCGGCAGTGGATCTCTTACGGAAGCATTTCCCTGACATCGCGCTCCGCGTGATCAACGTCGTCGATCTGATGACGCTGCAGTCGCCGTCGCAGCATCCGCATGGTCTACCGGAAGCGGAATTCGACTCGATGTTCACGACCGACCGGCCCGTGATCTTCGCGTATCACGGCTATCCGACGCTCATTCACCGCCTAACATATCGGCGGCGCAATCACGCGAACTTCCACGTGCATGGCTTCATGGAAGAAGGGACGACGACGACGCCCTTCGATATGACCGTACTCAACGAGCTCGATCGATTCCACATTGCGGGGAGTGTCGTGGACCGAGTGCCGCGGCTCGCACGCATCGGCTCGCACTTCAAGCAGATGCTCCGCGACAAGTTGGTGGAGCATCAGCAGTATGTGAGGGAACACGGAGACGACATGCCGGAAGTGAAGGGTTGGAGGTGGGGGGGTAAAGCCTAGAGGGGCGGGTCTATTGGACGCGCGTAGAGGCGGGTCTAGAGGGCGCGTCTACAAGGGCGGGTCTAGAACGACGGGTCTAGAACGACGGGTCTAGAACGACGGGTCTAGAACGACGGGTCTAGGACGACGGGTCTAGGACGACGGTCTACGGGCGCTTGGCTCAGCCGGTTTTTTTGCGCTCGAGCTTCTCGATGAGTGATGTGAGCATACGAGACGTGACCACAGACAGGTTCCACGGCTTGCGGAATTCGGCAGGATCGACGAGGTGAGTGTTCACGCACTCGCGAAGGTGCTCCTGACTCTCCTCGAGTGATCCGTTCGCAATGCGCGAATAGTGAAGTTTTTCGGCCGTCGTTCCTCGACCGAAGCCTTCGGCGATGTTGGCGCCGACGGAGCGCGCCGATTCCACGAGTTGAGCGCGCAGCTTAGAAGGTGCATGCCGCGGAAGCCTCTGCGCGAGCTCCACTACGTGCATCGCGTATTGACGCGCCGCTTCGAGAACCTTGAGTGTTTCGTGTTCTTTCATGCCTGACGATAGGGCGTCAGGCCCATCCATCCACACTCGTTTCATTGCACAGCGGATCCATTTCACGCGCGCCAACGCGGCACCAGATCCGCCCTTCTCGCTCCGCCCTTCTAGACCCGTCGTTCTAGACCCGCCCTTCTAAACCCGCCCTTCTAAACCCGCCCTTCTAGGCCCGTGATAAGATCCTAAACTATCTCAACTCCGCCTTAGCCTCGAAGTCATACAACGTCACCCGCCGCAGCCGATAGTAGTTATTCCAGTAGTTCCTGAGCGCCTGCACATACGCGTCCAGCGCCTGGTCCTTCTCGTTCTGCGCGATGTAGAGGTCACCCACACCGATCTTTCCGATCACATAGCGGGCTTTCGCGACGTCGAATCGCTTCTGAGCCACCGTGTCCGCCTTGGCGGCGATCAGCAGCATGCGCTGCGATTGGGTGAGCTGCAGCGCTGCATAACGAGCGTCCTCCACCGTTTGCTCGCGGCGCATGCGGGAGTTGTTCGCGACACGCGCTTCGTCGGCGCGCGCGGCCTGGACGTCGGCGCGGCCGCCGCCCCATTGGAACACGGGCATGCTCAGCTGCAGCGAGAGGCTCTGCCGCGGGAGGGGCGATGCGTAAGAGAGACCGAACAACGTATTCGTCTGATTCATGCCGTAGCTCGCCTGAATTGTCGCGCCGAAGCCGTTGTTGAGGCGCGCCTCGGTCGCAGTTCGACGCGCGCTGACGGAATCGAGCGCCGCCTGCTCGCTCACACTGCCGTTCTTCAGCGCTTCCGTGACCGCCATCTCCGGATCGACCTCCACCGTCGGCACATTTTGCGGCGGAACGACGGCGAGCGTGTCGCTGCTGTGCACGTTGATCAGCCGCCGGAGCGCCGACTCGGTTCGGTCGCGCTCGAGCCGCGCGCCGTCGACGGACGCGCGGGCGCGCAGCAGCTGCAGCTCGCTCTGCAGAAGGTCGTTCTCGCCGATCTTGCCGACCTCGAAGCGCCCTTTGTTCAGCGTGAACAGCGTGTCGTTGACAGCCGCATTGATCGTGGTGTTGTTCAGCGTCACGGTTGCGGCATAGTAGTCGAAGAACGCCGACGCCGTGGACACGGCGACATCTTCACGTGACTCGAGATATTGTCGCTCGGCGAGATTCGCGCGCAGCTCGTTCGCGCGCGCGTCCCAGAGCACCTCGCGCGGCTTGAACAAGTCTTGACTGAGCGTGACGAGGAATGGCGTCGTCTTATACGTGCGGCTCGTCTCGGTGCCGGTGAGGTCAAGGCGATCGATATAGGATCCGACGCTCAGCGTCGACCCGAGCCAGGGCAGTGTTTGCGAAATGACCAGGCCCATGTTCGAGTCATTCTGGCTCTGCGGCGCGAACTGGGTTGACCCATTCTCCAGGAGGACGGGGACGATCTGGCGGTTATAATTCGCCGGCGTACCCTGGAGCGACACTTGTGGTAGCAATCGCGCGCTGAAGGCGGCGTTCCGCGCGCGAGATGCGACAAGCGCGTCGCGCGACGACTCAGCCGAAAGCCCTTGCCGTTGCGCGATCGCGACCGCGTCGGCGAGCGTGAGCGCGCCGACGGGACATGCCGACGCGACAATGCGGCCGGGCGGACAGGGCGCCGTTCCGGGTTGTTGCGCGACGAGCAGCGTCGACGCGCGGGCGAGAAGCGCGAGCGGCAGCGCGCCGCGCGCGGAGCGAGAGAATGACCGCATGAGTCGTTAGGCTGAAGAAGCGACCGCCCGCGCTACTCGTAGCGAAGGCACACGACGGGATCCTGGCGCGCCGCGCGCCAGGCGGGAACGATGCCGAAGAGCAGCCCGACGGCGACCGAGACGCCGAAGGCGACGACCACCGAGAGCGGCGAGACAATCGTGTGGATATTGGCGGCGTGCTCGATGATCACGCTCAACACCGCACCGGTGACGATGCCGGCGAGGCCGCCGGCGAGGCTGATCATCACGGCCTCGCTCAGAAACTGCGCGCGGACATCGCCCTGCGTGGCGCCGACCGCGCGCCGCACGCCGATCTCCTTGATGCGCTCGAGGATCGACGCGAGCATGATGTTCATGATGCCGATGCCGCCGACGATCAACGAGATCGACGCGATCGTCGCGAGCACGACGTTGAAGATCGTCTTGGTGTGCTGTTCCTGCTGCAGCAACAGCTCCGGCACCGCGATCTCGAAATCGGTGACGTCGTTGTGCCGACGCTGGAGCATGCGGCGCGTGAGATCGGCGACGGCGGTCACGGCGCTCGACTTGTCCACCTGCACGATCACCTTGTCGAGCTGGTGATAGTTGCGCTTCTCGGCGCGCTGGTCGTCGGTCTCGCTCGAATCGTTATTGCCGCCGCTGTTCGCCTCACGGGCCGCAAGCTCCATCTCCTGCTGCGTCACCTCGGAACGGTTCCGATAGCGGAGCAGCATCGTCGGCAGCGGAACGTAGACATCCATGTTGGCGTCGCGGATGCCGAGCTTCGACGCGATGTCGGCGGAGACCTTGCGGTCCTCGAGCACGCCGACGACGGTCAGCCAATCGTTGCCGACCTTGATCGCCTTGCCGATCGGGTTTTCCGTCGTGAAGAACCGCGACTTC
>DATEHJ010000252.1:0-2982 GCA_035279645.1 Gemmatimonadaceae bacterium | reverse complement strand
TTCCCGCGACGCCGATGATCGTGAACCACATCGTGTCGCCGGTAACCCGGATGCGCTTGCCGAGTGCGTCGGCACCCTTCCAGTAGCGGTTGGCAAGCGTCGCGTCGACGATGCCGACGGCGAGACTCGTCGAGTCGTCGGTGGCGGCGAAGTCACGACCAAACAGTAGCGGAATGCCCACGGTCTTGAAGTACTGAGGGCTGACGGCGATCTGGTACGTTTGAGCTTCGCTGCCGTTCTGCGGCACAGGCCGGCCATCGATGAGGTATCCATCGTAATTGCCGTTGTTGCTCATCGGAAGCGCCGACGTCAGCGCCGCGACCTGCACGCCGGGTATGGAGCGAACGCGCGAGAGCGTGGCATTGACGAACGTGTTCATCCGCGCCGCGTCGGACGCGATCCGCTGCGGCAGCGGGAGAAGGATCGACGTCACCCCGTCCGGATGCAAACCGAAGTCGATCGAGGTTAGGCGCTGGAAGCTCTTCAGCACCAGGCCGGCCGCGATCAACAGGACGACGGACAACGACAGCTGTGCCACGACGAGGGCGTTATTGACTCGTCGCGATGCGCCCCGCGAGCTTTCGCGCTGGCCCGCCGTCAGATCGGACGTCAGGCGCTGCCGCCCCGCGTGAATCGCGGGCAGGAGCCCGAACAGCAGACCGCTCGCGACCGATACCACGAGCGTAAACACCAGCACGCGGCCATCGACCTCGACCTCCGTGATCCGTGGAAGCGTGGCCAAACTCGAATGCGTGAACGAGCGAACCGCCGCCACGGCGAGCCCCACCCCGACGAGCGCGCCGAGCATCGCGAGCGCCACGCTCTCGGTGAGCAGCTGACGCAGCACACGCGTGCGGCTGGCTCCGAGCGCGGCGCGCAACGTGATCTCGCGCTGTCGCACCGCGGCGCGACCCGAGAGAAGCGTCGCCACGTTCGCTGTTGCGATGAGAAGAATGAGCGCCACCGCCGCCAGCAGAACCGTCAGCGGACGGGCGCTCCCCCCGGTGACCACTTCGTGCAAGGGCCTAACGATTGTCTGCATCCGAGTCTTGCTGGGATCGACGCGCGAATTGCCGAGACTCTGCTGCCGAGCCCAATCCCACATGATCGCCGTCGTCTGCCGCTCGGCGTGCTCCGGCGTGATGCCAGGCTTCAAGCGTCCGATTCCCGAATTGATGAAGCCGAAACGCCACAGCGGATTGAGACCCATCGGCACGAACGCGCTGATGCTAGGCCGCGGGAAGTCGAAGCTCGCCGGCATCACGCCGACGACGCGGATTGGCTGCCCGTCGACGTCGACCGTCTTGCCGAGGATGGATGGGTCGGCACCGAAACGGGACCGCCACATCCCATCGCTGAGAATCATCACGACGTTCTTTCCCGGCGAATCTTCATCCGCGGTGAACTCGCGGCCGATCGCCGGGCCGACCCCGATCGCGCGGAAAAACTGTGACGTCACGCGCTGGATCTGGACGCGCTGCGGTCCCTTGGCGCCCTGCATCGTGACACTTCCGCCTCGATAGGCGGCAAACGCACTAAAGTCCGTGGCTCGGTCGCGGTACATCGCGACGTTCATCTGATTGAGACCCCACGTATCGAGCCCGATCTCCGGATACGACTGAATGATCCGGACAATTCGATCGGACTCGGGATACGGCAACGGTCGCAGCAGAATGCTGTTCACGAGGGTGAACATCGCCGTTGTCGCACCGATGCCGAGCGCCAGCGTGATGGTGGCGACAGCGGTGAACGTCGGCATACGCCGAAAAGTGCGCAGCGCGTACTGGAAGTCGGTCCAGAGAGACTCGATCCACTCCATGAGACGTACCTCGCGGGCGTATTGTCGGTCGATGGTGAGACATTCGTCGCGCACGCCGGCGGTGTCGCCGAACCGATCGTGAGCGCCGGCGCGTGCCGCGTCGGGCGTGAGACCGAGGCGACGGAGCTTCTCCTCGCGCATAACGAGATGGAACGCGAGCTCGTCGTCGATGTCCCGCTCGATCGAGCGGTGTCCAAGCGGAAGTCGCAGCAGCCGCCGCCAGCCAGGAGGGCGCTCAGGACTCACGCGGTCTCCAGCGAGGTGCGCCTCAGTGCGACGGCGATCGCCTCGGCGTGCCGGTGCCAGAGCGGCGCCTGAGCGCGGAAGCGTGCGCGCCCCGCGGTCGTGAGCCGGTAGAACTTCGCGCGACGGTTGTTGTCCGACACGCCCCACTCGCTCGTGATCCAGCCGCGGCGCTCCAGTCGGTGGAGCGCGGGATAGAGCGTGCCCTCCTCGAGCAGCAGCAGCGACGCCGTGGCGCCCTCGACCCACTCACTGATGCCATAGCCGTGCATTGGCCCCCAGCCGAGCGCCTTGAGGACCAAGAGATCGAGACTACTGCGCAGCAGATCGGTTTCCGTGTCGGCCATATGGGTGTGCCTTCCCTTGTGACACAAGGGAGGGTACAAGCGTTGCCATTGCCACGCAAGGGGAAGCGGCCTACCTCACTCCAGTCGCATTGCTCTCGCCGGAGTGTATCAAAGCCGGAGCCCGACCGACTACACCGCCCAACTCAACGCGAACAACTCCGCGTCGCCAAACGTGCGCCAGTTCGCTGGAAAATCGCGCACGCGGCGCACCGCACCCTCGCTTTCGAATACCAGCGATGGCGTGCTTCGACGATCGAACGGCTGTGGCGGCAGTTCGTAAACGAGCCACGACACCGCGTCGACCACAAGCTGTCGAGCGCCACGTTGCGCTTCGTGGATGCGATCGGTCGAATGAGAACGCTCGGCCATGAGCCGCAACCTGATCGGCATGCTCTCAGCGAGCAAGTGCGTAGATCACT
Organism: Gemmatimonadaceae bacterium; assembly: GCA_035279645.1. Classification (GTDB taxonomy): domain Bacteria; phylum Gemmatimonadota; class Gemmatimonadetes; order Gemmatimonadales; family Gemmatimonadaceae; genus AG2. Next base: position 154 of record DATEHJ010000252.1, on the reverse strand, counting down.
CGATCAACTCACGCGCGGCGTTCATGAGTTGAGTGGTTTGGCGGACTGCACCAAGCTCCCCAATTCGGCGTTGCTCTTGCCTTGCAGGAGGCTGAGCGCCGGGACCGCTGCGATGTCGAGTTCGAGAAAGCGCATCTCGCCCTCTGCGCTCAGG
>DATEHJ010000251.1:0-11688 GCA_035279645.1 Gemmatimonadaceae bacterium | reverse complement strand
GGCTGGTTGCCCGAAGTGCCGAGCGCGGCGCGGAGCTTGACCTCGTTGACGTAGGGCAACGGCTCGACGATACGATAGGACGCCGACCCACGCGGGAAGAAGTAGTACTTGTTCACGTCGCCGTTTACCGAGCTGCGCTCGGCGCGCGCGCCGCCCATGATGAGGAACTTGTCATCGAGCGCGAGGAGCTGCTCGGTGAGATAGTAGGCGCGGTCGTGCACGGCGCTCTTCGTCTGCGTCGCGTCCTGTGTCCCCTGATTGACGTCGGTGACGCCCGGGACGAGCCCGCGCGCGCGGAGATTGTAGAAGTTGAGCGCGCGGTTCTCGAGCTGCACACCGCCGGACGACTCGAAATTCGCGCCGAAGCGCGGGACGCGCGCCGCCCAAACGACATTCAGCGACCCATTGCTCTGGTTGCTGTTGCCATTGCCCTGCACCGCTGTGCCGAGGAATCCATCGTTCGGCTCGAACTGCAGGAAGTTCGGGGAATAGACCTGGTCGTCCTGGTTGAACCAGTCCACGCCGCCGATCGCCGACAGCGTCACCGTGTTGTTGTCGTTGCTGAATGCCGTGTAGAGCAGCCGCATCGACGCCATCGCGCGGTTCGTGTTCTCACTTGCTTGCACATCGCTCAGCGTCTCGAAGGGGTTCGACGCCGTCGCGGCGCCGCCCGCAAATGGATCGTGGACGAAGTTGCCGTTGGCGTCACGCACGTTCAGCGGAATGATTGCCGGCGAGTACGCGAACAGATAGATCGGACTCGTGAACGTGTTGTCGTTGTTCGAGATGCCACGCTGCGCAATGGTGCGCAGGAAGGTCGCGCTCACCTGCGAGGTGAGACGCGAGGCAAGAGTCTGGTCGACGTTGAGCCGGAGCGTCTGCTTGCGCGCGCCGGTGTTGATCATCGTACCATCGTCGAATTTGTCGCCGACCGAGGCATAGTACTTCGTCGCGTCGCTGCCGCCGTTGAGCGAGACGTTGGTCTCGTAGGACGGCGTGCGACTGCCGTAGAAATCCTTCTGATAGTCGAAGTAGGGACACGTCGGATTGCACGCCGCATTCACGGCGGCGGCGGCGAGCGGTCCCCCACCGTCAGCCTGAAGCGCCGCAGCCGCATCCGGGAAGTGTCGCGACCCGAGCAATCGTGTCGGCTGATAGACGCCGAGGCGCTGAGTCACGTGAACGCTCGTTTGTCCGACGCGACCCCGCTTCGTCGTGATCACGATCACGCCATTCGTCGCTTTCGCACCATAGATGGCTGACGCGGCCGCGCCTTTGAGGACGTCGAGGTGATCGATGTCGTCAGGATTGATGTCGCCCAGACGATTCATCTCGTTGTCAGTCGTCGCGCTCGGAGCCGTACCCGAGGATCGGGTGATGGCGTTGATGCCGGCGACGTTGACCGTCGCGTTGCTCACGATCACACCATCCACAACGATCAGCGGTTCGGCGTTGCCGAGAATCGATGATGTGCCGCGAATCTGAATTTGTCCGCCGCCGCCCGGCGCGCCGCTGTTCATCTGGATCTTCGCGCCGACGACTTTGCCCTGCAGCGCATCCTCGAGCGACACCGACGGCACTTTGATGAGCTCCTCGGTGCTCACGGTGCTCACCGCCGTCGCCGAATTGCGACGCTCGACGGTCGTCGCCTGTCCGGTGACGACGACGCTCCCCAACTCGAGCACGTCGCGATCGAGCGCGATGTCGAGCGTCGGCTGAGTCGCCGGCGCCTGAATCGTGCGCGCCTGATAGCCGAGACGTCGCAATCGCAGCGTCGCGTCGCCGGTGCTAACGACCAACCGATATCGGCCGGCGTCGTTAGTGTAGGTGCCGAGTCGCGTCTGCCCAACGACGACGACCTCGACGTTGTTGAGTGGTTCCTGCGTGTCTCGACTCAGGACTCGTCCCGTGATCTCGCGCGTCTGCGCGCCGAGCGCCAGCGGGACGACGAGTGCCGTCGCCGCGGCTGCGCGCAGAAGGAGCATGCGCATGCTGCCCTCCATAGGTGTGTGTGGGAGGGGCAAGACGCGGCCTACTGCGACCGCGCCATGAACCGGCATGTGCCGTCAGATCGGCGTCGCATAAGACGTGGCAGCCGGTTCGTCGGGCTATTGTGTGCGCGAGATCGCGGGTCGTCAAGCCAATTCGTGGCGACGAACCGGCCTGACGGCACCGTTGGGATGAACCGGCATTGACGATGTTTGCAATTCGTTGGGACAAATCGGCGCTGCCGTGCGCGGGATGCGGGCGTGTGGCGTGACGAGTGGTGTCACGATCGCCATATGCGTCGCGCCTTGCGCGCGCTCGACGGCCGTCGTATCGTCTCTCCTGTAGAAGTGCAAAGGGAGAGGGGGAGGACATGCTCAACGAACTCGGGAGCGACCTGCGATATCGGTTCCGCGCTCTGTTCGATCGGAGCGCGATCGAGGACGAGTTGGACGCGGAACTGCGGTTCCACCTCGAGCGGCAGGTCGCGCATTACGAGCGCTTTGGTCTTTCGCATTCGGAAGCCATGCGCCGGGCCCGCATCGCGTTCGGCGGGATCGAGCGCGCCAAGGAGGAGAGTCGCGACGCGCGCGGCACCGTGCTCGTGGAGACAGCTCGGCAGGACTTGCGATACGCCGTACGCGGCCTGCGCGCCAGGCCTGTGTTCACGCTCGGCGTCGTGCTCACTCTTGGTCTTGGTATCGGCGCAAATGCGGCGATGTTCGGCGTCATCGATCGCCTGCTCTTTCGCGCGCCGCCGTATCTGAAAGGCGCCGAACGCGTTTACGTTACGTGGATTTCGGACAAGAGCGATCGCACCGAGCGACAAATACAGTTTGCGCGCTACACGGACTTTGCTCGTTGGACGCACGCGTTCGAGTCCATCGCCGCCTTTGCCACCTGGCGTCCGGCGGTGGGTGACGGCGACGCCGCGCGTCAGCGTCCGGTCACCGCCGCGAGCGCGAGCTATTTCGATCTCTTCGACGCTCGCCCGGTGCTCGGCCGATTCTTCACGGCGCTGGACGACAGCATACCGCGCGGGACTCCCGTTGCCGTTCTCGGTTACGCGTTTTGGCAATCGGAGTTTGGCGGACGGCACGACGTGGTGGGCAAGCAACTCCGCGTCGGTCATACGCTCTGTACGATCATCGGAGTGGCGCCCGAGTATTTCATCGGAGTGTCGGACCAGGGCGTACCGGCTTTATACGTACCGATTACGACTTTCGCATGGGATCTCCGAGGCCGCGACTACTCGAAGGCCTACACGTGGAGCTGGCTCGAGCTAGCCGTTAGGCGGCGAGCGGGCATCAGCGTCGCCGCGGCCAATGCCGATCTCACGTCCGCGTTTCGGCGGAGCTGGATCGCGCAAGCCGCGGCGATGGGGAGGCCGTCGCAGCTCGAGTCGTACCGGCCGCGCGCTTCGATCGGGCCGATTCAGCTCGAGCGGGGGCCGCAAGCCGGTGCGGCCGGCAGGGTGATGACGTGGGTGAGTGGCGTCGCCTTGATCGTGCTGTTGATTGCCTGCGCCAACGTCGCCAATCTGCTGCTGTCGCGCGCACTGGCGCGGCGCCGCGAGATCGCGCTCCGGCTCGCGCTCGGTGTGGGCCGCGCGCGCTTGATTCGCCAACTGCTCACCGAGACGCTCGTGCTGGCGACGTTAGGCGGCGCCGTCGGACTGGTGGTGGCGCAGTGGGGCGGCGCCGCCCTGCGCCGAGCTTTCCTTCCCGCCGATTTCCCGGGAGACGTTCTCACCGATTCACGAACGCTGGTCGTCGCCCTCATTGCCATCGTGTTCACCGCCGGCGTCACGGGAATCGCGCCGGCGACCCTCGCGCTGCGCTCGGCGCTCTCACAGACGCTCGGACCGGGCGGACGGGATGCGGGCGCTCGGCGTTCGACGATGCGCACCGCGCTACTCGTTTTCCAGGCGAGCCTTTCCGTGGTACTGCTTGTCGGAGCGGGATTGTTCGTCCGCAGCTTGAGGAACGTTCGCGCGATGCGGTTGGGCTACGACGTGAGTCCGGTGCTCGTCGTTTCCTACAACATGCGCGGAGTGCCAATGACGGACATCGAGCGACGCGCACTCGAGGCGCGGTTGGTGGACGAAGCAGAAACGACCGTTGGCATCGTGAGTGCCACACCGGTCGCTTCAGTGCCTTTCTGGGCGAATGAGGGGCGTCCCTTGTACGTGCCCGGAATCGACAGTGTCTCCGCCCGCGGCCAGTTCTATCTGCAGGCGGGCAATCCGGAGTATTTCAGGACACTCGGGACACGCATTCTGCGAGGGCGGGCCTTCGATGCGCACAACGACGCGCGGTCGCCGCGCGTGGCCGTGGTCAGCGATGGCATGGCGCGCGCCCTTTGGCCAGGCGCTGAACCGTTAGGCAAGTGCATTCGCATCGGCGCGGACTCGGCACCCTGCACGATCGTCATCGGCGTCGCCGAGGACATGCACCTTCGGTCGCTCACCGCGCAACGCGAGCACACGTACTACCTGCCGATCGCGCAGTATGGCGAGGCGACGGGGATGTTGCTCCTGCGCGTGGCGGGCTCGGGTGAGTCGGCGGATTACGCGGAGCTCGTGAGGCGCCGCCTTCAGCGTCTCATGCCCGGCGCCGCCTACGTGAGTACCATGCCGTTCAGCAATGTAGTCGACCCAACGATGCAAAGTTGGCGATTGGGCGCCACGATGTTCGCCGGCTTCGGCGCGCTCGCGCTGACCCTTGCCGGCATCGGGCTGTACGGCGTGATCGCATACGGTGTCGCACAGCGGCGTCAGGAGATCGGGGTCCGGCTGGCGTTAGGCGCACGTGCCTCTGACGTGGTAGGACTCGTGGTTGGCGGTGCTCTGCGACTGGTGGTGTCGGGGCTCGTGCTCGGCAGCGCGATCTCATTGTGGGCGGGCCGCTGGATCGCGACGCTACTCTTCCAGCAGTCACCGGCCGACCCGCTCGTGTACAGCATCGTCGCGGCGGTGCTCGCCCTCGTTACGCTGCTGGCGACGGCAGTGCCCGCCATCAGCGCCGTGCGAGTCGATCCGAACGTCGCCCTCCGCGCGGAGTGACGCGCGGTGGGCCTCGGCATGGAGATTACTTTAGTCTCCATGCACAAAGTCCTCCCTGTCGCGACGCCGGCCGACATCCTGCCGATTTATCGTGGGACGCCCGTCGCCGCCTTGCTGGAATATCACAACCTCGCCCGTCCGCTCGACCCCGTCCCGAAGCCCGAGCTACTGATCGGGATGTGCATGGATAGCCGGAAAACGCTGCGCATACCTAACGACTTCGCGTTCGTGCTGCGCACGGCAGGCGCAAACATGCGGGACAACGAATTCCGTATCTCGTACGCGATCGCGGTTGGCGGCGTGAATACGATCGTACTCATCGCCCACACCGACTGCGGCATGGCGCGGCTCGATCAGCGGCGCGAGCAGTTCATCGACGGTATGGTCGCCAAAGCCGGTTGGGACCGAGCACGCGCCGAGCGGCACTTCGCGGAGAGCGCGCCGAAGTTCGGCATTCGCGACGAAGTGGATTTCGTATTGCACGAAGCCGATCGGCTCTGCGCCATCTATCCCTGCATCCGCGTCGCGCCGCTGCTCTACAAGGTCGACGATGATTTGCTGTACCAGTTGTGTGAGTGACTAGTGGCTAGTGGCTAGTCACTCTACGTCAAGATCGAGGATGAACGCGTCGAGGGCCTGACCTTGTTTGTCGCGCTGAGTTTGTAGGTCATCACGCTCGCGCTGCAGCTTTTCGATCTCGGACTCCTGATCGTTCAGCTTCGAGAGCAGCCTCGTGTAGTAAGGCGTATTCGGGGTCACGGTCTTCATGTCCTCGCGAATCCGCGCCTGCTCCTGGGTGATCTGCGTGAGCCGCTGACTACGATCGGTGATCTGGCGCTCGGTCTCCGCAAGTGCATGTCGGAGCTGCGCCACCCTAGCCAATGCCTCCCTTACCGCGCTCGGGAATTCCGAACCGCGCCACGAGGTGAAGAGCGCGTCGACGTCGGTGCCGACGAGCGAGAAGCTCGATGTCAATACGTACTGCTCCTTCACCGTCAGCGTCGCGACTTTACCAGCGGGCGCCGCACCCTCGAAACGATACAAGTTCGCAAGCGTCTCGAGGGGTTTCTGGCTTTCGATGAGGTCAAAGCCTATCCGCTTCGCGTGCTCGATGATGAGCGTCTTGTCATGGTCGCTGGTGTTGCGCGCGCTATACGTGCGGGTATGGAGCTGTTTCGTCGTGAGCTGCAGGACGCCCTTGGCGATCCGGCCCGTGACGACGCGATCGGTGCGCGTATCCTTGACTTCGACGGCGAGTTGGAGATCGACGCCGTAGCTGAGGAGCCGCTGCTGACCGCTTGGCACATCGTCGATGCGCGCGTCTCCGGCGTAGGTGTTGTGATCGAGCACGGTGATCGGCCCTTGCAGAAGCAGCTTGCCGGTGCTGTTCGTTAGGCGCACGCCGGTGAGCGCATTCCTGGTCAGGACCGCTGGGTTGAAGATCGAGATGCGCTCGACGCCGACGCTGTCGACGATGATCGGCAGCATCGCCGACTTCTGGCGCGCGAGCGTGACGTTGCCGACCGAATACTCGAAGAGCTCGCCGAGGTCATTGGTCTCTCCGAGCTGCTGTACCGAGTGGTCTTCGCCAAATGCGTCCGTTCCGGTGACGACGACCTGCTCCAGCTGGAGCGTGCTCGCACCGCGAATCCGAACTTGGGCATTACTGGCACCGACGCGCGCCGCCTGGGACTTGAGCATCTCGACGGTGTCCGCGCTTGTCGGCGTGCCGCTCGCATAGAGCTGCGGATGCAACCCGGCGAAGAGCTTCGGGACGACCGTCGGACGCGTGGCGTAGAGTGGCTGATAGAGATCCATCACGAACGAGATCGGCCGCCCGCTGACGAGCGAGAGCGAGACGTCATTCCAGTCGCTTTCGGTCTGATTCTCGACGATTGCCCAGCCCTGCAGCTGGTGATGCCTGTCGCCTAACAAAAGCCGATAGCTCGTTTTCCAAACGGGCGCTTCGACGACGTAGCCGATCCGCACACGCCGGTCGCCGGTCCCGCTGAAATCGACGGTGACCGGCTTCTTGTCCTGATCGCGCGCCTGCGCCAGCGCGGCCAGCGCCCTGGCCAACTCGTCTTGGAGCTGCGGATCGTCGAACGACAGCCCAGTCACCGACGGCAGCTCGACGGCCCGAAGCAGGCCGCCCGTGAAAAGGTCGAGCGTCGGGACGACGATCGGCTCCCCGGTGCCGGCCGCCTTGCGCCGACTCTCGACGCCGACGATGGTGCCCGATAGTCGCTCTCCGGGTGCGGCCACGGTGACGCGCGCCCCTCGCAATTGATTGAGGAGGTCGGCAAGTGTCGGATTGCCGGTGATGTCGACCTGGAAGCTCTTGAGCGTTCTCGAAAGTGGCGCTTGCGAGGGATAGGTCACCGCGCCGACATGTCCCCCATCGCGATCCTGCAGGACGAGCGACTTGAGCACGTCGTTGATCTGATCGGCTTTGAAGCGCAGCTCCGTGGCGGCGTCTCCGTGCACGACGCCGTCGTGCTCGTAGTAGCCGACGCCGGATGAGAAAAGGACCACGCGATGCACGGGGACGGTCGTGCGCGCTGTCGAGGAGGATTGCGGGAGGACGGCGGCGAGGGGCGCGAGCGTGATCGATGCGGCGGTGGCGAGTTGCTTCAACACGACGTCCTCCTGCGTGGGGGTAGCAAGGGAGAAGCACAGGCGGAGCCCCACGTCGGGCAGACAGCGCCTAACGCGTCGAAGCATCCCGGTTTGTCGCGGGGCTACGTCGTTCGCCGACCGGATCGCTCGTTAGGTCACTGGCGGCGACGGCTCTTCTCTCCAACTACGACGATCGTCCGGCGCGTCACGTCAGCCGGCCGTTTCGCCCTCGAGAGCGGCGGTTCCTTCCTATCCGCCGGCGATCGCGCCGATGATGAGCAAAGGCTCTTCACCGGCCGCCACTTGCCGCGGCAACAGCGCGTCGGGCGGTTCGTCGGACAGGTCGTCCTCGCAGGCGAAGAACCGCACGAGGGGACGCCGGCGCTGTGTGTCGTGATCACGTATCGTCCCGCGCAGCATCGGATAGCGCTGCTCGACCGCATCCAACACGGTCCGCTGCGTCACCGCACCCGCAACGTCGACCGTGATCTCCGGTCCCGTCTGCGCCAGCAGCCGCAGCGGCGGCGGTAAGACAACACGAATCACGCGAGTGTCTGCACCTCGACGGACAGCACCGCCGGCAGATCGCGAACGATCGGGCTCCAGCTGTCGCCCGCGTCGGCGGACGCATACACCTGGCCGCCGCTCGTGCCGAAGTACACTCCGCAGGGATCGAGCGAGTCCACCGACATCGCGTCGCGCAGCACATTCACGTAGCAATCCTTTTGCGGCAAGCCCTTCGTGAGTGCTTCCCACTCGTTGCCGCCGGTGCGGCTGCGAAAAACGCGGAGCTTCCCGTCATGCACGTAGTGCTCGGAGTCGCTCTTGATCGGAACGACGTAGATCGTCTCCGGTTCGTGCGTGTGGACGTCGATCACGAATCCGAAATCCGTCGGCAGGTTGCCGCTCACCTCGGTCCACGTATCCCCCGCGTTGTCGGTGCGCATCACGTCCCAGTGCTTCTGCATGAACAGCACGTTTGGCCGGGACCGGTGCATCGCCAAGCGGTGCACGCAGTGCCCGACTTCGGCGGTGGGATCGGGCATGAACTGAGAGCTCAGTCCGCGGTTGATCGGCTTCCACGTCGCGCCGCCGTCGTCGGTGCGAAAGGCTCCGGCGGCCGACACCGCGACAAAGATCCGCTTCGGATTCGTAGGATCGATGAGAATCGTGTGAAGACACAAACCGCCAGCACCTGGCTGCCACTTCGGCCCAGTGTCGTGCTGTCGCAATCCGGAGAGCTCCGTCCAATTCTGCCCGCCGTCTTTGGACTCGAACATCGCGGCGTCCTCGACGCCGGCGTAAACGTGGTCCGGGTCACCTAACGACGGCTCGACATGCCAGACGCGCTTGAACTCCCACGGGTGCGGGCTGCCGTCGTACCACGCGTGCGTCCCGGCGACGCCATCGTATGTGAACTTGTTGCCGACCGTTTGCCACGTCTGCCCGCCATCATCCGAGCGCGGCATCACCTGACCGAACCAGCTGTTACTCTGCGACGCGTAGATCCGGTTCGGATCGGACGGCGATCCTTTCATGTGATAGATCTCCCAGCCGGCGAAGTGCGGCCCGGAGACATCCCAACTCTTTCTCTGGCCATCGGCGCTGAGGACGAACGCGCCCTTCTTCGTTCCGACCAAAACTCGTACGCCGCTCATACAGCACCCCGCACGCGTGCTAGTTGCCAACTGGAATCATCAACCCCATGCCGAAGGTAAATCCGCGGTTCTTGATCTCGCTATTCCGCTCGATCTTCATGAGGCCGACGGCGTAGCGGACGTCGACGACGAATCGATCGAGCCCAACCGGCATGGCGATGCCCGCTCCGCCCACGACGGAGAAATCCGTGCTCTCGAAGTCTCCGCCGATGTTCGGATCCTCGCACGCAACGGTTGCCGACGCGCTGCCATTTCTCCCCTCGAAGAGACAGCCGACTTTGATTCCGAACTGGCCGCCACCCATGATGTATGGCCGAAGGTTGCTTCCTGTCGGGAACCGATACCCAACCAGCAATGGCACCTCGACATAGCTGATCTTGAACGACAGCGACGTGCCGCTGTCGAAGGCGTCGAATCCGCGGCGCGAATAGATCAGACCCGTGCGAAACAATACGTCCGGTGAAAGTCCGACGTCGAGCTGCCCGCCAAACGCGAAATCCGTTCGAGAGCTCACGTCGGTCGCGTCGGACCCGTACGCTGACGTGTTGTTCAAACCCAGGAACGGGCCGATCGCGACACGCGCCGTCACCGGATTGGTGCTCTGTGCCGACACTGAGGGCGCGACCAACAACGGGAGCAGCGCGATACACACCAACGCGTTCGATCGCATGGTGAGGCCTCGGACGGGGGAGAGGGAGGATATGTACGTGCGTTAGGCTGTCCGTCAAGCCGATGAGGACGCATCTTCCCAATGGTCTCGCCCAAATCCCTCTACCGAACCAAGCCCGTCGCTCGGCCAGTTCACCCTACTACGCGTCGCACCGCGGTTGCCACGTGGGCGTGGCGTCTCTCGCGCCCCGATGACACATTAGCCCGCTCATGCGACTCATTCATAGGCTTTCATCTTGCGCGCTCGCGTCGATGATCACCGCGAGCGCACTCCGCGGCCAGGAGAGCGGGAGGACCTCGGAAGTCTTCCGCCACTTTGCCGACCGCGTCGTGAAGATCCAGGTGGTGGAGACCGGATCGGCGGCCAAGGCGACGCTCGGCTCCGGCTTCTTCGTCGACGGCACAGGACGGGTCGTCACGAACTACCACGTGGTTTCGAAGCTCATCAACTCCCCGGATCGCTATCGCGCCGAGATGATCGACGTTTCCGGCGCATCGCATCCGGTGAAGGTCCTTGGCGTCAACGTCGTTGACGACCTGGCGGTGTTGAGCACCGACGCGCGCGACCATACGCACTTCACTCTCGCTCACGACTCGATCGCGCAGGGGGCGCGCGTGTATTCGCTCGGCCACCCCGAAGACCTGGGATTGAGCATCGTCGAAGGCACGTACAACGGATACCTGCCGCACGCGCGGCAGCCGCGACTCCACTTCACCGGCTCGCTGAATCACGGCATGAGTGGTGGTCCGACCCTCACCGAGGACGGTCGCGTCATCGGCATCAACGTCGCGACCGAGGGTGAGGAGCTCAGCTTCCTCGTTCCGGTCGAGAGAGCGGTGGAGCTCCTGGAGCACGTGTTGTCCCCCGGCAAAACACCCGCGGCAACGACGCTGACGCAGGTCGGCGAGCAGCTGCGCGAGTACCAGGATGCGTATCTGCACGACATGTTCACCGCGAACGTGAAGACAATCGCGCTTGGTCCCTTCCGCGTCCTCACGGAGCCGGCGCCATTCTTTCGCTGCTGGGCCGATGCGAACCGCCGCAAGGATCTGCCCTACGAGGTCGTCACACACCGCTGTTCGACCGATGACTACGTCTTCATCGCCGGCGACCAGAGCTCGGGCGTGGTGACGATGGAGCATCAGCTGATATCGACAAAAACGCTGAACTCCCTGCGCTTCTTCTCGGTGTACACATCTTACTTCAAGAGCGACAACACGCCGGGCGGCGAGGAAGAGCACGTCACGAGCTGGCGCTGTGCAACGCGCAATGTGCGAAATGCCGATACGCCGATGCGCTCCGTCCTCTGTCTCCGACGGTACCGCAAACTGGGCGAGCTGTACGACGCCGTGCTCAAGGTCGCCGTCCTCGGCCGCGGTAATGTCGGCCTCGTGTCGACGCTCACGATGTCGGGCGTCACATTCGACAACGTTGAAAAACTCTCGCAGCGCTACCTGGAGCACGTCACATGGCGCTGATCCTCGAAGTGCTGCAGCCCGATGGCGTGCGCGCTCGCTACGCGCTCAACGGGCAAACGCTCACGTTGGGCCGCGCATTGGCGAACGACATCGTACTCGACGATCCGTACGTCGACGCGAGTCATGCCCGAATCACGCTCGACGAGAGCGGCGTGGTGCTCGTCGAGGACCTCGGGAGCGTCAACGGCCTCGTGGCCGGCGAGGAGCGACTTT
>DATEHJ010000250.1:0-3925 GCA_035279645.1 Gemmatimonadaceae bacterium | reverse complement strand
TGAGGCTGCCCACGCGCCCAACCTGCGCGTACGGCACGACGAAGACCGGCGGCACGACGTCCTTCACCTGCGAGTACTTCGCGTCCTTCACGAGTCCGACGATCTCGATGTTGAGCGAATCATTATATACCGACATGCGCTTGCCGACGGCGTCGCGGCCAAGATTGAACTTCTTCGCGAACGTCTCATTCACGATTGCGACTCTCGTGGCGCCCGCGTTGTCGGCAGCGGTGAAGTCGCGTCCCGCAATGAGCGGCACACCGAGCACATGGAAATAGTTCGGTCCCACGACGGTGTAGAGAGACCCATCGTCGGTATCGGGACCTTTCTTAAAGCCCTGGACCGACACGGATCTGCCGCGGTTGCTGCCGCCGAACAGTGCAACGGTAGACGAGGTGACTCCCCTGACGCCTGGACGCGCCGCGAGCGCCTGCTCGATTCGGTCGTAGAGCGCTGTAGTGCGGATATCGTCGTATCCGCTGCGCCCCGGCGAGACGCCGAACTGAACGACGTTCTCGATGTGTATGCCGAGATCCAGGCGGGCGATGTTCTGGAGGCTCTCGAGGAACAGTCCCGCCGAAATCAGGAGCGCCATCGAGAGCGCGATTTGGACGGTCACGAGCGACGTGCGGAAGCGTGTGGCCCCCCGACTGCTGGAGAGCTTGCCGGAATTGTTGCGCAACTCCGTAACCAGGTCAGGCCGTGTGCTCGAGACGGCGGGGGCGAGTCCAAACAGGACACCGGTCGCCAGTGATAGCACAGCGGTGAACGCGAATACCGGCGCGCTCAGGTGAAACTCGTACACACGGGCCGCCTCGCTCGACAACAGCGCGGTGATGCCGGCCAACGTCCAGTGGGCGACGGCGACGCTCACGATCCCACCGAGCGCGGCGAGCAGCAACGACTCGGTGAGGAGCTGCGCGATGAGCTGGCGACGCGTGGCGCCGAGCGAGAGCCGCACGGCCATCTCCATGGTGCGGTTCGCGGCACGTGCCAGGAGGAGATTCGCGATGTTGGCGCACGCGATGAGCAGCACGATGCCTGTGACCGCGAGGAGCAGCGTAAGGGGCGTTCGTGAGTCCTTGATCGCCGAGCTTTGGCCTTTGCGCCCGTCGGTGAGCTTGATGACCGCGGCCCGGAATTGTGCCGCAGTCGTGGCGCTCAGGCCCTGTTGCATCGGCCACTCCACGTCGGTGATGATCGCGTGGTAGACGGAGTTGATCGAGGCGCTCGCGTGGTCGACGGTGGCGTTAGGCGCGAGGCGACCAAAGAGATAGACCCAGTGGTCGTTGCGGGCGGTACCCTGCTCTCCACCGGTCATAACCACGACACTGCTGATCGGAACGAATACGTCCGGACGAGCGCCGAGGGTGGTGCCGTTGAAACCGCGCGGCGCGACGCCGATGATCGTTAGGTGCTGGCCATTGACTATGATTTGTTTCCCGAGCACCGCCGGGTCTGTGCCGAGGTTGTTCTCCCAGAAGGCATAGCTGAGCACCGTCACGTTATTCCCGCGGACGGCCTGATCGTCAGTGCGGTCGAAGAGGCGGCCGATCGCCGGCTGAATGCCGAGCACCGGGAAGTAAGATCCCGATACCAGGAGCCCGTCGGCATTGATCGGGTTCTGTCCGGGCATCGAGAGGCTGACCGCGACCGGCATGTGGCCAGCGATGCCACTGAACGCGGACATCGCTTTCTCGAGGTCGCGGAACATCGGGTAACTGAAGACCTCGGAACAATCCCCCGCTCGGGCGCAGTTGTAGAATCCCACCTGCGGGCCCGTGGTGGCGAGATTGACCAGCCGGTCGGGATGTGGAACCGGCAGCGGCTGCAACAGCATTTCGTTGAACAGCGAGTAGATGGCGGCGTTTGCGCCGATCCCCAGCGCCAGTGACAGGATTGCGACGACTGTCACGAACGGAGTCCTGAACAGCGCGCGGAGCGAGAGTTTGAGATTGCGCATGGCGGACGGGATTCGAGATCACAGGCGGTACCAACCTAGCCGGGGGCTTGGTCGAAGTCTTCGGGTGGATAAGACATTCCTACTGCTTGGAGAGTTGACGTTCATCTCATTCGGAATTTTCTTAGGGCACCCGTTGACCTTTGGACAGCTCCGCGTTGTCGTCACGAGCCGCACCCCCCGCGCAGCGGCCTAACACACGTCCGGAAGACGTCCCGCTTCACGATGACGTGAGGCGGCTCGCCGCAGCGCTCGGCCGCGTCATCCTGCGGCTCGAGGGTGAAACGGCGTTTCAGACCGTCGATGGCCTGCGCCGTGCATGCCGAGCACGCCGCCGCGGCGACGCCGGTGCGAAAAACCTCGATGCACTCCTCGAGGAAGTCGCCGCGCTTCCGCTCGATCTCGCGTCGCTCACCGCGCGCGCCTTCACGCTCTTCTTCCTCCTCATCAATACCGCCGAGCAGGTGCATCGCGTCAGGCGGCGCGAGGCGTACCGGCATCGGGAAGGTGATACGGCGCAACCGGCATCCGCGCGCTGGACGATGCACGTGTTACGCGCGCAGGGGCGATCGAGCGCCGAAGTGTCCGCGGCGCTGGCGCGACTCGACGTACGTCCGGTGCTCACTGCGCACCCCACCGAGTCCACACGACGCACGCTGCTCTCGCTTCAGGCGCGCGTGGCCGATCTGCTCCTCGAGCGAGAGACCGTTCCGCAGAGCGAGCGCCACGCGCTCGACGACGCAATTGAAGGCGAGATCGAGCTGCTCTGGCTCACGTCAGAGGTGAGGCAAGATCGGCCGTCCGTGCGCGACGAAGTGAGCACCGTACTCTGGTATCTCGAGACGCGCCTGCTCGACGCGAGCGACCAGGCGCGTGAGTCGCTCATTCGCGCGTTCGAGGAGGAGTTCGGCGACGCGGTGGACGCGCAGGATGTGGGCATCGAGCGCGGCGACTCGCTCCGTCTCACGCCACTCATGCGACTTGGTAATTGGGTTGGCGGCGATCGCGACGGCAATCCGTTCGTGACGCCTGCTATGACACTCGCTGCGGCGCGCCGCGCCTCGCATGCGATACTTGGCCGCTACCGCGACGAGCTCGAGGAGCTGGCGCGACGGCTTTCGTTGTCCGCGCGCCTGACGCAACCGAGCGAGGTGTTGCGCGCGTCGCTCGAGGGCGATCGCGAGCTGTTGCCATCCGTCTGGGAGGCAAACCGGAATCGCAACGAAGACGAACCGCTGCGTCTCAAGGCGTCGTTCATGGCGGCGCGACTCGACGCGACGCGAAAGCTCGTCGCCGCGCGCGACGCCGGTCTGCCCGCGCACGATCCGGCCGCATACACCGACGCAGTCGGCTTCGAGGGTGACGTGCAGCTGTTGCGGGATGGGCTGCTCGACGCTGGAGCGGTTCAGGCGTGCCGCACGACGGTGGATCCGTTGCTTGCGTCGCTGCACGCGAACGGATTCCACGGGTTTGCGACGGACGTTCGCGATCACGCCGAGGTGCATCGCGCCGTGTTCGACGAGATAGCGTCCAAACTCAGCGTGCCGCCCTTCGACGGCGCTGCATTGCGTCGCGAGCTCAAAGGACGGCGTCCGCTCATCGGACCGAATGTGGAGCTCTCCGAGTCGTCGCGGCGCGTGATCGACACGTTCGGTGCGATGCGGTCCATGCAGGACGAGGCGGGCCAGGGAGCGGCGTCCACGTACATCGTTTCTATGACGACGGAAGCGGAGGACCTTCTTCGAGTGCTATTGCTGGCTCGCGAGGCGGGTCTCGTGGACCTCTCTGCTGATCCACCGGTATCGCGCCTCGACGTCGTACCGCTGTTCGAGACGCTCGACGATCTCGAGCACGCGCCGCGCGTGATGGACGAACTGCTGAACGATGAAGTGTACCGTCGTCAGCTGCGCGCACGTGGGCGGCGCCAGGAGGTGATGATCGGCTACTCCGACTCGGGTAAGGATG
>DATEHJ010000249.1:0-4189 GCA_035279645.1 Gemmatimonadaceae bacterium | reverse complement strand
AGCTCGCGGACCTTCAGGTGCTCGATAAGAATCCGCTCGACAACATTCGCAACACGACCTCGATTCGTTACGTGATGAAGAACGGCCGGCTGTACGACGGCAACACGCTTGCCGAGGTCGCGCCGCGCACGAAGAACCTGGATCGGATGTGGTGGGTGGTCGCGGCTGAGCGATAGGCGTTGAGCGTGGCGCGTTGAGCGTGGCGCGTGGCGGGTGGCGTGCTTGCAACGCCCAACGCCCAACGCCGAACGCCCAACGCCCAACGCTCAACGCTCCGCGAATATCGCCGCCAGCTCGTGAGGCGGCACGACCTCGAGTTGCGCGTAGGTGCAATCTGACGGCCGCTTGTCGGGGCGCCACCGGCGGAATTGCGCCGTGTGCCGGAAGCGGCTCCCTTGCATGTGGTCGTACGCGACCTGCACGACGAGCTCCGGGCGCAGCGCTTCCCAGGAGAGGTCCTTCCCCTGGCTCCAGCGACTTTGCATCCCCGGTCGCCGCTGCGCTCCTTCGTTAGGCTGCCATTCTGCCCATTCGCGCCAGGGGTGTCCCTCGAGCGCGTTCTCGCGATACGGTGCGAGGAAGGTCACGAGCTCGCGCCGCTTCGCGTCGGTGAAGCTGGCGCAGACGCCGACGTGTTGGAGCTTGCCGTCGTCGTCGTAGAGGCCAAGAAGCAGCGAGCCGATCGACGTTCCCTTGGCATTCTTGTGCCACCGAAAGCCGGCGACGACGCAGTCGCAGTCGCGTTCGTGCTTCACCTTGAACATCACGCGCTTGTTCGGTTCGTAGATGCCCTTCTCGGACTTCGCCATCACGCCGTCGAGCCCCGCGCCCTCGAAGCGGCGGAACCAATCGCCGGCGATCGCGCGATCGCGCGTCGCCGGCGTCACATGTATCGGCGACTCGACGTCCGCGAGGGCCACCTCGAGTCGCTTTCGCCGCTCCACAAAGGGCGTGTTACGAAGATCCTCGTCGTCGATGCAGAGCAGGTCGAAGAACACCACCGACGCCGGCATCTCGCCTGCGAGCTTCTTCACGCGCGACGCGGCGGGATGGAGTCGCAGCTGCAGCGCCTCGAAGTCGAGCGTGTCGCCTAACGCGATGACGAGCTCGCCGTCTAGCACACAACGCTCGGGCAGTTGCGCCTTCAGTGGCTCGAGGAGCTCCGGAAAATAGCGGTCCAGCGGTTTTTCGTCGCGGCTCTGAATGAAGACCTCATCCCCGTCGCGAAAGATCAACGTGCGAAAGCCATCCCATTTCGGTTCGAAAATCCAGCCCTCGCCGAGCGGCAGTTCGGCGACGCGATTGGCGAGCATGGGGAGAATCGGGGGATTGCAGAGAAGATCCATGCTCATACGGTAAGGCGTTTCATTACTTCCTGTCGAGTCGACAACGCTGGCCGTTGACACCGCATTGGCCGAATGCGACAATGAACTCAGCGCGCCTTGGGGCGCCTCCTGTCCGCGGCAAGGGAGCAAGCTCCCACCCAATCGGCTGAGAGCACGACCGTCACAGCCTTCTTCCAGCCTGTACATCAGCGGACTTCAGGCATTCTTCACGGAGGAAGGTTTCATGAGTAGGAAACTCACGTCCGAGAGCTCCCTCGAGAACCTGAAGAGGGAGGCGAAGCGGTGGCTCAAGGCCCTTCGCGCGAACGACCCCGCGGCGCGCACGCGATTTCGCCGCGCCATCCCATTCCCGTCCAACGAGCCGACGCTCCGCGACGTGCAGTTCGCGCTCGCTCGCGAGTACGGCAGCATCGGCTGGCGCGAGCTCGTCGCCCGCGTCGAGTCGGGGCGACCTAACGAGCGGAGCCCGCGCGCCGCGGCGCTCGCTTCTCTGCTCGAGGCATCGGCGCACGGCGATGTCGCGCGCATCGCCGAGGTGCTGGACGCCCAGCCGGACATCGTCAACGAGCGCGGTCTCCTCCCCAGCACGTCGCTGCGTGCAGCGCTCCACTTCGCCGTCGGCGGCGGGCACGAAGCCGCGGTTCGTCTCCTCATCGAGCGCGGCGCCGATCCAAACGTGCGTGACGAAGGGGACAACGCCGTGCCCCTCCACTTCGCCGCGGAACGGGAGAACATCTCGCTGATTCGTCTCCTGGTGGAGCACGGCTCGGAGACGATCGGTGCCGGTGACGATCACGAACTGGAGGTCATCGGCTGGGCGACCTGCTTCGGGAGCGCCAAGCCGGAGGTCGTGCAGTATCTCCTGGCGCATGGGGCGCGACACAACATCTCCTCGGCCGTCGCCACCGGCGCCGTCGACGAGATCCGCACGATCGTTAGGCGGTCGCCGGCCGAGCTCGAGCACGTCATGGACCACGCCAACCAACACCGCCATCCGTTGCATCTGGCGGTCATGAAAGGGCAGCTCGCTTCACTCGAGACGCTACTCGATCTCGGAGCCGACACCGAATCGCTCGACGGGGCCGGGCTCACGGCGCTCGATCAGGCGGCGCTGAGTGGACGCGCGGAGCTCGTCCGGGCGCTCATCGACCGCGGCGCCACGCTCCGACCGCCGGCTGCGGTCTCACTGGGACGCCTGGACATCATCGACCAGCTCCTCCGCCACGATCCCGACTGCCTGCGTCCCGGGCAACCGTGGGGAACACTGATCGTGCGCGCGGCCGAGCGAGCGAGGGGTACGGTCATCGACGCGCTCATCGCGCGTGGCGCATCGCCTAACGTGGAAGACTCGCCGGACACATCGGTGGACGGCACGCTCGGGTACACGCCGCTCCACGCGGCAGCCTTTCTCGGCAACGTGAGCGCGGCCCAGGCCCTCCACGCCCGGGCCGCGAGTGTCACCGCGCGCGAGACGCGATACTTCGGGACGCCGATCGGTTGGGCGACCTACGCGCGCCACCAGGACGTCGTCGAGCTGCTGCTCGGTAGCTCAGTGGTCGACATCTTCGACGCCGTCGAGCACGAGCGCGTCGAGCTGATTCGCGCCGCGGTCGAACGCGACCCAGCGTCTCTCGAGCGCCCGTTAGGCAAGTACCTCGCGGTCGAGCCGCCGGACTGGTTGAAGGGGTGGTGGCGGCCGCTCAGTTTCGCGGTGGCGCATGACAAGCGGGTCGCGGCACGGGCGCTGCTCGAGCTGGGCGCAGACAGATCGGCGCGCGATCCGGAAGGGCGCACGGTGCGCGAGGTCGCCGAGTCCGGGTCTACGCCAGAGATGGTCGCGCTGTTTCGGACTCAGTAGCGCCACATCAGCCGGATGCATGCTCAGCTGCGTCGCGCCCGGAATTGCTGGGGCCGGCGCCGAGCGATACGAAGGATTATTAAGACTCGCTAATGCCGAGCACGGATCTTCAGGGATCCGAATGGGTACACAAGGAGCTTCAGCCGGTGTTTGTTCAATCCAGAACTGGCGTTCCCACTCAGGAGGATTGCGCATGTCCACCAGCTTCTTGCCCAGCACGGAGGAGATTGCCCTAGCTTTCGCGGACGAGATCGCGTCACTGGGCGGTTCCGTGTCCGATAGTTACGATGACGGAAGACGCTTGTTCATGCGCGCGACTCTTCCGCCGGAGACGGACGTGCGACCCGGGGACACGATCAACGCGGGAGTCGCGCTGCACGCGACGGGTCCGGTCGTCGGCGTCTACCCGTACACGTTCCGCCGCGTCTGCACCAACGGCGCGATCGCGGCGCACGTGACGCATGCGAAGCACATCGCTCGCGTCGAGGTCACGACTCCAATTCACGTCACGGTTGCAACCAACGAGGCGATTCGCGTCGCGGTTCGGGAGTGCGCGGAGTCGGAGGCGGTGACCGCGGTGCGCGACGAGATCGTCCGTGCGAGCATGATGAAGGCGCAGCTCATGCTCCACGTGCTTCCGCTCCTGTCGCGGCACCCGTCGCCGTTGACCGCCGAGATGCTGCGCCGGCTCACGGATGAATTCGCGCGCGCGGGTGACGACACGCTCTATGGCGTCATGAACGCGATTACCGCCGTGGCGCGTGAGACGCGTGATCCCGAGGCGCGGTGGGAGCTCGAAGTCTATGGTGGCGGGATTCCGGCATTTGCGCGTCAGGCGCCTCCCCGGCCGTCACGGGAGCAGGAGCTCGTCGCCGTGTGATCGTTACGTGATCGCGACCTAACGAGAGGCCGACGCGGCGACGATGATCTCGACTTGCCAGACTGCCCCCGGCGGACTGCGTGCGGCCCACCGGAGGCAGCCTCC
>DATEHJ010000248.1:0-12804 GCA_035279645.1 Gemmatimonadaceae bacterium | reverse complement strand
CCCAAAGAGCAGCGACGACGCGAGCCGCGTCACGAGCAGCGCGCCTAACAAGCCGGCGACCAAGCCGAGCGCGGCGAGCCCCATGCCCTGGCCGAGCACGAGCGACAGCAACCCTTGCTGGCTCGAGCCGAGCGCCATGCGGATGCCCAACTCTCTCCGGCGAACCGCGACCGAGTAGGCGAGCACTCCATACGTCCCGATCGCGGCGAGCGCGAGCGCCACCGCGGCAAAGATGCCTAACAACTGGGCGAGGAAGCGTGGGCGACTCACGGAATCGGAGAACACGTCGTCCATGGTTCGGAAACGAACGACGGGAAGTGTCGGGTCGAGAGCGCCAACGATTCGGCGCACGCTCAGCGCGAGCGACGCTGGCTCGAGCGGCGACCTAACGATGATGTTCATGTTCCGCGGCGCGAAGCCCTGTGTCGCCGGCTGCTGCTCGTAATCGAGGTAGAGCTCCGTTCCGGTTTTCGAGTCGACGCCGCCCTGCTTCACATCCTTCAGCACGCCGACGATGGTGAACCAGACCTTCGAGCCGCCGGGTTGAACACGGCGTCCGATCGGACTCGTTTTTCCATAGAACAGCTTCGCCATCGTCTGATTGATCATCGCCACCGGCGTCGAGAGGGGTCCGTCGCTCACCCCGAAGGAACGGCCCTCGACGACCGGTATGCCCATCGTCGAGACGTAGTTCGACGTGACGTACTGATAGTAATCGACATTCTGGGCCGGCCCGTTAGGCGTCGGCACGTAGCCCTCGATGCCGGTGTCGTTCGCGTTCACCTGACGAAGCGGCGGCAAGCCGCTCATCGCCGCCACCGATTTCACGCCCGGCACGGCCGCGAGCTGACTCGTGAGATTGTTGAAGAATGCCACGCGGCGCATGCTGTCCGTGTACGTCGCCCCCGGGAGCACGACCCCGAACGTCGTCAACTGTTCGCGATTGAAGCCCGAGTCCACGCGCATCAAGTTCCAGAAACTGCGAAGCAATAGCCCGGCGCCGACGACCAGCATCACGGCGAACGCCATCTCCGCGATAACGAGTCCACGGCGAACCCGATTGCGCGCCGCGGTCGCCGTCGTCCGGCTGCCGGCGTCGCGGAGTGCGAGACCGATGCTGTTGGTGCTCAGATGCAGCAGCGGTGCGAGTCCAAAGAGCAATCCGGTCGCGAGCGCCAGCAACAGCGTGAAGAGCAGCACGCGGCCATCGAGCGAGACAGACGCGGCGCGTGGAATACTTCCGGCGTTCACGGCGACCAACGCGTGCAGCCCCCAGTACGCAAGCGCAAGCCCGGCCGCGCCCCCGGAGATCGACAGCGCCAGACTCTCCGAAACGAATTGGCGCATCAGCCGCCCGCGACCCGCACCTAACGCGGCGCGGACGGCAAGCTCCTTGTGTCGCGTTTCGGCGCGCATCAGAAGCAGGTTCGCCATGTTGGCGCACGCGATGAGCAACACCAGAGCGACGGCCGCCTGGAGCACCACGAGCGCGGTCCCGATGCTCCCGACCATATCTTTCTGCAGGTCGTCGTAGCGCAGGCGGTGCTTCGTGGTGTTCGGGGTGTGGATCCGGCCGGGGGAGCCCGGAGGCGCGTTCGGTATCGCGCCATCCAGCCCCGGCCACTGTGTGAGCATTGCCTGCAGCTCGGCCTTCGAGCGGTCCAGAGTCACGTTAGGTGCGAGCCGGCCAACGAGAAGCAGGAAGTGCCCGCCGCGGTACTGTTGTCGCTGTGCCGGATCGAGCGTGAGTGGCTGCCAGATGCGCACGTTCTGATCGTGGATGTCGAAGCCGGGCGGCATTACCCCGACCACGGTCGTCTTTGTTCCGTCGACGTCGATCTGCTTACCGACGATGTTGCGATCGCCGGCGAAGGTGCTCTGCCACAACTCGGATGAGAGCACCGCAACCGAGGCGGCGTTCGGCAGCATTTCTGCCGGCGTGAAGGTACGCCCCATGAGCGCCGGAACGCCGAGCGTCGGAAAGAGGCTCGAGGTCACGATCGCCGCGGTGACCCGCGCCGGCTGCTGGCCTTCGGCGCCGATGTTGACGGCGCTCGTCACGTACGCGCCGACATCCTGGAACGAGCGATTGCGCTCCTTGAACTCGAGATACTCGGCGGCGTCGACCGGGAATTGATCGAAGCCGAGAGTTGGAAACTGGCTGGTGATGAAGACGAGCTGATTCGCGTGCGGAAAGGGCAGCGGCTCGAGGAGCACGCCGTTGACGACGCTGAAGATGGCGGTGTTGGCGCCGATGCCTAACGCGAGCGTGAGAATGGCGACGATCGTGAAGCCGGGGCTGCGCAGCAGCCCACGCACCGCCCAACGCGCGTCCTGCGCGAGGCGCTCGAGCGCGAGCCCGGACCACATGTCCCCGGTCACTTCGCGCACGGTGGTGACGTCACCGAATTCGCGCCGCGCATTTCGCGCCGCGTCTTCCGGCGACTCGCCTCGGGCAATCCGGTCGCGCGTCGCCATCTCGAGATGCGCGCGAATCTCCTCATTGAGATCCTCGTTGCGCTTGTCGTAACTGCGCCACAGTGGGCTCATGTTTCCTCCTGAACCGGCGGGACGAAGATGGCCGCGATTGCTTCCGAGAGCTGCTCCCAGCGCGAGCGCTCCTCGGCCAGCCGCTTCCGGCCCGCAGGCGTTAGGCGATAGACCCGCACCCGCTGCCGATTCTCCGACACCTCCCATGACGCGGCGATGGATCCCTCGCGCTCGAGGCGATGGAGCGCGGGGTACAACGAACCGGTATCGACCTGGAGCACGCCACGTGAGTTCGTGCGAATCATCTGCACGAGGCCGTAGCCATGGCGCGGGCCCCAGCGAAGCGTTTGGAGCACGATCATGTCGAGCGTGCCCTGAAGGAGCTCGATGCGCGAGAGAGGCATTGCCCGGATTGCCGTGACAGGGAGTCGGTGGGTGTAGAATGACTACACCCGTATGGGTGTATGATGTCTACACCCTCGAGGGCCGTCAAGCGTATTCGCGACCGGCGTTCGAATTCGGGACAACTGTCCCACAATCGAACGCCCGCGCGCCGCGCGCACGAAACCAAACCTTTGTCAGCGCGATATTTGAGTGAGCACGAATGCGGCATAGGAGTTCCATTTGTTGCCCGCCGTTAGCCGCTCGTCATCAGCCATCAGCCACTCACCACGTGGATACCCTGCTCCGCGATATCCGCTATTCAGCGCGCAAGCTGCTCCGCACACCGGGCTTCACCGCGATCGTCATCGGCACGCTCTCGCTTGCCATCGGAGTGACGACGGCGGTGTTCAGCGTCGTGAACGGAGTCCTGCTCGAGCCGCTGCCGCTGCGCGATCCGTCGCGCGTCGTCGCCGTGTCATCGATCGGCCGCGACGGAAGGGACAACGCGATGTCATATCAGGATTTCATGGACTATCGCGCGCAAAGCCGACGCGTGTCGGCGATGGCCGCGGTCGATCACGGGACTCACAGTCTCACCGGCGATGGGGGCGAGCCGATGCGGCTGAGCGGCTCGCGCGTGAGCGCGACGTATTTCGACGTGCTCGGTGTCTCGCCCATTCTTGGACGCACGTTCTCGCGCGATGAGGACCAGAAGGGCGTGCCGCGAACGGCGGTCCTGTCCGAGGCACTTTGGCGCTCGCGCTTCGGAAGCGATCCCACTGTGATTGGCCGAGCGATCATGATCGACGGCCGCGCGCACACGGTGATCGGCATCGCGCCCCGCGCGGCCGCGACGCGCGCAACGGACGTCTGGCTTCCACTCATTCCAGAGCAGGGCGAGGACGATCCATCGAATCGCGGCGGCCACTACCTGCGCGGCGTCGGTCGTCTCGCGCCCGGTGCGTCCGTTCAACAAGCATCGGCCGACCTGGCACAGATCGCCGGCCGACTTGCGAGCCAGTATCCAGAGACCAACGCGAAGTTCAGTGCAAAGGTGCTCCCGCTCAGCGAATCAATCGTTGGCTCTGTCGAGACTCCCTTACTCGTTATGCTCGCGGCGGTTGGCTTCGTTCTGCTTATCGCCTGCGCGAATGTCGCCAACCTGCTTCTGGTGCGCGCGTCGTCGCGCGAGACCGAGATCGCCGTCCGCAGCGCGTTAGGCGCCGGCAAGGGTCAACTCGTCCGCCAGCTCGTCACCGAGAGCATGTTGCTGTCGGCGACCGGCGCGCTGCTCGGAACATCCTTCGCGGCGTGGGCGGTCGACGCGATCAAGGCATTCGGTCCTGCGGCTGTGCCGCGACTCGCCGACGTTGCCATCGACGCACGGGTGCTCGTGTTCAGCGTCGTCATTGCCCTCGTGACCGGATTGCTGTTCGGCCTGGCGCCAGCGGTTCACGCGGCGAAAACGAACGTCGGGCAGATGCTCAAGGAGAGCACGCGCGGCTCGAGTGGGCGACGTGGGACGCGACGCGTGCGCAGCGCGCTCGTCGTCGCCGAGATGGCCCTTGCCGTGATCCTCCTCGTCGGCGCCGGGCTGCTCGTCCGCAGCTTCATGGCGCTCACGAACGTGAATCCCGGGTATCGACCCGAGAACGTCGTCACGATGAGCGTCACACTGCCTGCCGCCAAGTATCCCTGGGATCAGCAGGCACTCAACTTTGCTCATCAGCTGCTCGACCGCGTGAGTCAGTTGCCGGAGACGCAGCACGCGGCATTGGCCTTCGGCCGTCCGCTCTACGAGAACGGCATGCGCATCAGCTTCGAGCGCGCTGACCGGCCAAAAAGCACACCGGACCGACGCACCGCGGCCGACGTGCGCGTCGTGACGCCGAGCTTCTTCTCGACGCTCGCGATCCCGATCGTCGCCGGCCGTGGCATTCAGAACACGGACCTGCCTAACGCGCCACAAGTCGTCGTCGTGAGCCAGGCGTTCGCGAAACAGTTCTACCCGAACGAGAATCCGCTTGGCAAGCGGATCACACTCGGCTGGGGGCGACAACGATCGGAGAACAAAGCGGACACCGTGAACGCGGGGGGAGAGATCGTCGGTATCATCGGCGACGTGAAGTCGCAGGGCGCCAATGAGGCCGCACCGGCGACCGTGTACCTCCCGTTCGACCAGGCACCGATCACCGACCTCAGTCTGCTCGTTCGCTCGACGGCGTCGCCGGCCCTGATCGAGAATGGCGGGCGCGAGGCGATCAAAGAGGTCGACGCCGAGCTGCCCGTCTTCGACGTCAAGACGATGACGCAGGCCGTGACGGAATCGGTCGCGCAACCTCGATTCTACGCGATCCTGCTCGGCACCTTCGCCGCGATCGCCCTGGCCATCGCCGCGTTAGGCATCTACGGCGTGATCTCGTACGCGGTGAGCCAGCGGACGCGCGAGCTCGGCATTCGCATCGCGCTCGGTGCGCAGCGCGAGCGCGTCGTGCGACTCGTCATCGGTCAGGGGCTCTCGCTGACGCTGGCTGGCATCGTCCTCGGCGTCATTGGCGCCTATGCGATGACGCGACTCATCGCCACGCTGCTCTTCGGCGTCGCTCCGGTCGACCCGATCACCTTCACGGGCGTTTCGTTGCTATTTGTTCTGGTCGCCTGTCTGGCGAGCTATCTCCCGGCGCGAAGAGCCGCGGCCGTGGACCCCATCATCGCGATGCGCGCCGAGTAGTTTTCAGGGCATGAAACGAGTTGCCTTTTTTGTCGTCGCCGTGCTGCTGATGACGGGGAGCAGCGTCGCGACGGCGCAGATGCCGGGGGGCCGCGGCACTCACATGGGCGTCGGCCGGTCCCCGGTTCGCGACGATCCCGCAATGAAAGAGATCGGCGCCGAGCTCGAGCTGCGGCTCGCGAACGGCGTGAACGTAATCGTCGCACACGCGAAGGATCTCTCGCTCACGAGCGAACAGCTCGCTCGCGTCGCCGTCATCAAGAGGCGTTTGGATTCGCTCAACACGCCGCTGATGCGTGAATTGGACTCGCTTCAGCGAGCAAAACGCGATCGGGCCGAGGTGCCGCACTCGAAGGGTGATTTGCCCACGCCGAGCGACCCGGCGATGGACGAGACGATCGAAACGATGCGCTCCAACATGCACAGCGCCGAGGAAGACGCCTTCGAGGTGTTGTCGGGGACACAGCTCCAGCGGGCGCTGCAGCTTGTAAAGGAGGCACGAACGAACGCCGCGCTTGCGGCCGGACGCGATAGGGCGCCCTAGGAGCGCCCTCCACCTCCCGCACTCCCCTCCCGTGTCCACGTCCGCCGTTCGCGAAGACACCGCAGCGCCGCCTCGACCGGTTGAAGCAGATTCCGAGGTCGAGGAGTACCGCTGGCTGATCCTGCTCGGCCTCATCACGGCCGCGATCATGGAAGTGCTCGACACGACGATCATCAACGTCGCGCTGCCGCAGATGGCGGGAAACCTCGGCGCGACGATCCAGGAGATCGCGTGGGTCAGCACCGGATACATCCTGTCCAACGTCGTCGTGTTGCCGATGACCGCGTTTTTCACCGCGACCTTTGGACGGAAAAATTACCTCGCCTTCTCGATCGTTCTGTTCGTCGTCGCCTCGTTCCTGTGCGGCACGTCGAGCAGTCTGGGCGAGCTAATACTGTGGCGAGTCGTGCAGGGCGCCGGCGGCGCCGCGCTCCTTTCGACGGCTCAGGCGACGCTGCGTCAGATATTCCCGCGCGAACAGCAAGGGTTGGTGCAGGCGATCTTCATCATGGGAATCATCGTCGCGCCGACGCTTGGCCCGACGCTCGGCGGCTGGATCACTGACAATTACCACTGGGGGTGGTGCTTCTTCATCAACATCCCCGTCGGTATCGTCGCGGTATTTCTCGTGACGACATTTCTCCACGACTCTCCTCACGCCAGGCGGAGGAGTGGGCCAATCGATTGGATCGGGATCAGTCTCTTGACGGTCGGTCTCGCCAGTCTCCAGTACGTGCTTGAGGAAGGACGCGAGAAGGACTGGTTCAACGACGCGCTGATCATTCGCTTGAGCGTGATCGCCGCGGTCGCGCTGTCGTCGATGCTCTGGTGGGAGCTGTCGCCGCGGAACGAACATCCGGTGGTGGACTTCCGGATCCTCAAGAATCGCGACCTTGCCGGCTCCATCTTCCTGTTCATCGCGATGGGGTTCGGACTCTACGGCGGCGTGTTCCTGTATCCGCTGTTCACGCAGAACCTCTTGCACTTCACGCCGACGGAGACGGGCCTGACGCTGATGCCTGGCGGGATCGCCACCGCGATCACGGCGATGCTCTGCGGGCGCTTGCTCAATGGGGCGCGTCCGCTCGTCGATGCGAGGATTCTTATCTACATCGGCATCGCTGTGTTCGTGTACTCGATGTGGCGGCTCGGCCACCTGACGACGGTCGCGGGCGAGTCGGACGCGCGGTATCCGCTCATCATTCGCGGGATCGGTCTCGGATTCCTCTTCACGCCCATCAACAACGTTGCGTACGCCAACCTCAAACCGAGCGAGGCGCAGCAGGCGTCGGGGTTGATCAATCTCGCGCGCCAGCTGGGCGGCTCGTTCGGAATCGCGATCATCACGACGTACCTGCAGAGTCGCGTCGCGCTGCACCGCGCCGATCTGGTTGCGAACACGTACGCCGCGAATCCCGCGTTCGTCGAGCGGTTTCAGGGCGCGCTGTCGCACTTCATGTCGTTAGGCTTCTCGTACATCAATGCTCAGGCAGCGGCCATCGCCTCGGTAGAGCAAGCGCTCATGGGGCAGGCGCTGATGTTGAGCTACAACGATGCGTGGATGCTGATCCTGAAGAGCTTCCTTCTCACCGCGCCGGCGATTCTCGTGCTGCGCAAGCCGCGCGGCAGAGCAGCGATGGGAGACGCGCACTAGCGTGGTGCGTGCCACGCGCTACGGCTCCGTGTGCGTGCAGCCAGTCGTGCGCCGCGAGTCCGCGAGCTGGGTGATCTTCCAGTCGCTGCCGACCTTCAGGAGCATGAACGCGTCGACGCCGCAGTGGCTGAAGGCCTTGTTGCGGTGGAAGGTGTAGTAAGCCCACACCTGCGCCACGTCGCCGTCGATCCGGAGCTCGGGATCCCAGATGCGCTCGTTCCAGACGTCGCCCGCGGGCGCGGAGGCGATCGCCGCACCGAAGGCCGCCGGTACCGTTAGGCGGATCGCCGGCGCGCCACGCGTCGAAACGCCCGCGAGACGAGCCGACGTATCGAACGCCTGGCGTAGGAGCGCGGTATCGCGCGTCCGCATGGCGTCAAAGACTTTCTGTACGGTGGCGAGCACCGCGGCGCGGTCGGCGTCTTGAGCGCGGGCCGGCACCGCGTTGGCGGCCAGCAGAGCGAGGATGAGCAGGGAGCGCGGTCGCACGATCGGACCTCCGTCGAGAGTCGGTTCGGTTGGCGCGGCTGACGCTACACCGGCGACGCCGCGTCCGCTACGGGCCGCCTGACGACGGAAACACATTTCGCCGCTCGGCGTATCACAAGGATGTGGGTGCTCGTGCGAGTGACTAGCGGCTAGGACCTATCAGTCTTACCCTCCTCAGACTATGAGCTTGCTCTCTCTTTCCCGCTGGCGTCCCGTGCATCTCCTGGTCGGCTGGGGCGCCTACTGGACCGCGCTCCTGATCGCGGCGTTGGGACCAGCCGTTCCGGCAATCCTGAGCGCAACGCGCGAGGGGACGCATGGAGAGATCAACGCGAGCTTTGGTAATTCGGTGCTCAGTCTCACCGTGAAGGAGCTCGGCAAGCTCACCTGGTTCGGCTCGGTTCACGTCTTCACAGCCGCGCTCTGGATCGGAATCCCGCCCCTCGTGCTCTGGCTCTTGTGGCTCCGCGCGCGATCGGGCGCCAGTAGAACGGAGCAGGCGGTGAGCGTTTAGCGCCCAGACGCGCTACGCGCCACGCTCAACGCGGTTACGCGGACCATCACAACCGCGTGTGCCGGGACCTCGGTCGCGTACTCGCGGCTGACGCGCCCGCGATCGGCATGGGCCCACAGGTCGCGAATGGTCGCGGAGTCTGCGTGCAGCCCGATGCGCGACAAGGACGCAGTGATCTTCGCCGGGGACGATGAGCGGTTGAGTAGAGCGACGGCTCGCGAGCCGTCGGCGAGGGGCTTTGACCACACCTGCAGCTCGGGCAGCCCCGACGAGACCAGCATCCCCTGCTTGCCTAACGAATCCTGATCGACGGCGATCACCTCGCGGTTGAGCAGGATCTCCTTCGTCGCCGGCGACATGGTTCGCACATCGTGCCCCGCCATCAGCGGCGCCGCCATGATTGCCCAGAGACTGAAGTGCGCCCGGTATTCGTCGTCCGTCATCCCGCCATTGCCGACCTCGAGCATGTCGGGATCGTTCCATGCGCCAGGTTTGGCCACACTCGCATGCTGGCCGTTCTGATCCAGGTTGGCGAGCATCGACGGCCATTTGTCTTCGATGTCATCGGTCGTGCGCCAAAGATTACCGACCGCGGGCGCCCATTCCCATGGCTGGTTTGAACCCCATTCACAAATGCTGAACACGATCGATCGCCCCGAGTGGGCGAGCGCATCGCGGAACTTGGCGTACTGCGTGGGCGCGACCAGATGCGACGCATTGCACCAGTCCTCCTTCACGTAGTCCACACCCCACGCCGCATAAGTGCGCGCGTCCTGCTCCTCGTGGCCGAGGGTACCCGGCCGGCCTTGGCAGGTCTTGGTCCCGGCATCGGTGTAGATGCCGAACCGGAGTCCTTTCGCATGCACATAGTCCGCGAGCGCCTTGATCCCATGCGGAAAGCGCGCGCTGTCGGCGACGATCACACCGTGCGCGTCGCGCGCCGTTTGCCAGCAGTCGTCGATGACGACGTAGCGATAACCCGCGTCGCGCATCCCACTCGCTGCGATGGAGTCCGCTTCTTCCTCGATCAGCTGTTCGCTGACGTTGCAGGCGAAGTGGTTCCAGCTGTTCCAACCCATCGGCGGCGTGCGCGCGAGTCGGTTGTCGAGCCGCGCCGTCGATAGCACACCGGCCATCGATAGCAGCGCCAGGGCGGCTCCGATGCGAAGTGTAGACATGCAGGCGAAGCTATCCCTTTCGCGCGGGCGAAGCGAGCATGCGGCATAAACCGAGACTGAGCCCTCAGAGCTGAGATCTGAGATCGATCCTTTTCGCTCTGGCGAGCGCGCATCTCACCCAGGCTCGGCGAGTCCAGACGCGAGACACGGAGGCTCGCGATGCCCGACGTGAGATTGCAGCACGGTCTCACGTCGCGCGCCTCGAATCTCCGTGTCTCGCATCTGGACTCGCCATCGCGGGTGAGATGCGAGTCGCGCGCTTGGAAAAGGAGGGATCTCACGTCTTCCTTCTCGAGTCTCAGTCTCGGAGGAGATCCAAGCTCATAAGCCGTGAGCCGGGGAGACGATGGGAGTCGATGGAAGTCGATGGAAGTCGATGGAAGTCGATGGGAGTCGCCTAACGCTAACCGCGACTAGGCACTCTTCTCGATCGCCGCAACTGTCAGGATCTCACTCTGCTTCTCGACCACCTGATCGATGATGCCGTACCGCTTCGCCTCCTCGGCGGACATGTAGTGATCGCGGTCGAACTCGCGCTCGATTCGCTCCAGCGGCTGGCCGGTGTGCTTGCCCAGTAGCTCGAACATCTTCGCGCGCATGTACAGGATTTCCTTGGCGGCGATCTCGATGTCCGACGCGGTGCCTTTGGCCGTACCGCCCCAAGGTTGGTGCATCATGATGCGTGCATGCGGAAGCGCGCTGCGCTTGCCCTTTCGTCCGGTCGCCAGGAGAAAGCAACCCATGCTCGCGGCCATCCCCATGCAGATCGTGCAAACCGCCGACGACAAGTGCTGCATCGTGTCGTAGATCGCGAGACCAGCCGACACGTCGCCGCCGGGCGAATTGATGTAGAGCTGGATGTCCTTGCCTGGAGAGTCCGCCTCGAGAAACAGCAGCTGTGCGATGATGATGTTCGCGACATCATCGTTGATTTCCGAGCCGAGGAAGATGATCCGGTCCATGAGCAAACGCGAATAGATGTCGTACGTTCGCTCACCACGGCTCGATCGCTCGATGATGTACGGCAGATGCAGAGTCGACATGGGTCTCAGGAGTCAGATGGTTCGTCGGATGCGAGGAGCACCTCAGTGAGCGCGCGGCCGAGCGCGCGTGCCGCCGCCGGCGAAGAATGCGCGGCGTGCGCCGCCGGCACGACGCACCATGCGTCGCCCGGTAGCGAGATGACGATGGCCTCGTGCCCCAATCCCCTCGCCGCAGGGCCGCGCGCGACGTTAGGCATCGGTCGGGGCAGCTCTGTCGCGAGGTCTTCCGGCATCGGTACCGCCAGTGGACGCGCCAGGATCACTGGCAACGCCGATCGCCGGGCTGACTGGCGCGCGCGCGCGTCGAGCACGCGCTCAGCCACGAAGGCGAGGAGTACGCCTTCGCTGCGCCCCGCCATCGCTTCGCGCGCCTCGGCGAGAGTCAGGAGCCCGAGCTGCCCGGCAAGGCGCGCCCCGACCGCCTGCCAGAGGTGCCGCACCGTGTAGCGCGCCGCCGATGTGCGACCTTCCGGTGCGTCGAGAATCTCTTTTCGCCGATAAAAGTGCACCGTGTTCACTGAGAAGCTGGACGCCGCCGCCTCGTCGAGACCAAGCGAAGCCAGGCAGTCGCCGACGAGTCGCGCGACATCGTCCGCCTCGAGCGGCATCGACGGGTCCGGCAATGCGCGCACACGCCAGTCGTCCAACTCGCCCTCGACCTCACGCATTGCTTCGGCGCGTGCCGCACTGCGGAGCGGCGCCGCAGCATCGGCCCCCCCGCGTCTCGGGGCGGTGCGACGCACGCGGACCGGTGGACGCTCGCTCGCCATGAAACTACGGCCGAGCGGCCGGCCGCTCCGGTGCCCGCTGCTCGTCGACGAGCGAGCTCGCGGCTTGGATCGCTTCGACGCTCGCGATCACGAGACGAAGCTGAATCACCGTTGCCTCGCGCTCTAGTGGACCGAGCTGCGTCGGGACAAAGCGTTGCGCGGAATGTCCCGTGAGTCCCGTACCCGCGGCCCGCTCGATGTCGTCGGGCGTGCCATCGTCGAGCGCGAGATCGTCCTCGGATGGCCTCGACGGCGCCGCGTCGCGACCGAGAAGCAAGGATCTGATTTCGTTACGAGAGTGCGGGAAATCCGCGGGGTCAACGCTTCTCAGCACATCGGGCGTCAGCCGAGACAAACGTGTGCGGGTCGACGGCGCGGCGAGGGTCGGCGGCAAGGGCCGAGGACGTTCCGGCCCTCCCGGTAGCTCACGGCGAAAGCGCACCTGGATCAATCCGAGATCGGGATTGTCGCGTCCCCCGTCCGGGCCGAATACGCGCTCATCGCCCTCGGCAACGACGGTGAAGCGTCCGTCCTCATCGGGTGCGATCGGTCGCTCCAACTCCTCGGTGCAATACGGCTCGAGGACCAAACCGCCGGCGGTGACGACACTACCGTCGACGGATACTTCCGCGACACAGCGGAGCGGTCCGGAGTTGCGCAGGCGAAGCGCGTACACCTGGCCCGGCCTCGCAAGCACATGTCCCGATCCTATCTCTCGTATGCCGATGCCCTTCCCGCGCGGCACCACGTCGACAGCGAAGTCCCCGATACGCATAGCAACTCCGTGAACGAGACTCCCTTGATTGTAGTAGTGGTACAATAGTGGTGTCAATAGTGAAGTCGCTCGGTCGACGAGGCGAGGCACGTCTTAACAAAAGCGCCGCGCATCTGTCCAATCCAACGCTAAGGATTGTTAAGAAGCCGACGTGTGTGAGAATTGTCACCGCGCGAATTTGGCGGCGCGGCTAACTCACGCGGTCGAGATGGATAGGTCACGCAAAGGGCGG
>DATEHJ010000247.1:0-4910 GCA_035279645.1 Gemmatimonadaceae bacterium | reverse complement strand
CGAAGCCGACACTCGATTGTTCGGCGGTCGGGCCCTCGTTCCAGACGACCTTGAGCTTCTGACGGGCGTTCTTCGCGTACCACCAGCTGTCGGCGATGATTGCGACTCCGCCTAACAAGCCAGTGAGCTGCGTCCCTCCTTCGACGACGAACGCCTGCTTGACACCGTGCTCCTTCTTCACCTCATCGAGGTTGGCGCTCACGACCTTGCCGCCGAACACCGGGCACTTCTCGAAAACGGCGTAGAGCATGTCGGGCATCGTAACGTCGATGCCATACATCGGCTTGCCGCTGACGATCGCGTGGTTGTCGACGCCCGGGACGCGCGTGCCGATAATTCGGAACTGACTCGGGTCCTTCAGCGCGACCTTCTCGAGGTCCGGCGCGGGAACCGTCGCCGCTTTTTCGCCCAGCTCCGCATAGCGAATGCTGCGTCCCGACGACCGGTGATGCACCGCTCCCGACTGCGTTTCGCATTCCGACTCGCTCACGCCCCACGTCTGTGCCGCCGCCGTGACGAGCATCGCGCGCGCGGCCGCGCCGACGCGGCGCATCGGCAGCCAGTTCGTTGGCGTCGCCGTGCTGCCGCCTGCCCACTGGTTCTCGAAGCGCTTCGTGTCGAGCGGCGCTTGTTCGATGCGCACGTCCTTCCAATCGACATCCAGCTCGTCGGCGATGATCATCGGCAACATCGTCTTCACGCCCTGCCCGACCTCTGGATTCTTGGCGATGATCGTGACGATGCCGCTCGGCGCGATGCGGATGAACGCGTTAGGCACGAAGTCCGCCGCGCCACCCGTGCCCACACCGTCCTCCGCCAGCGCCGCCGCCCCGGCGAGGGGCTCGAAGTAGCTGACCAGCAGGACGCCGCCGCCGACGATCGCGCTGGCGCGAAGGAACTGTCGGCGGCTGACGCGCTCGCTCGTTACGGTTGTAGTCATGGCGCGCCTCCTATCGCTTGCTCGCCGCGCGGCCGGCCTGCGTGGCCGGCGTCGTCGGCATGGCTGCTGCCCGATGGATTGCTTCGCGAATGCGCAGGTACGTTCCGCACCGGCAGATGTTGCCGTTCATGGCGGCGTCGATGTCGGCGTCCGTCGGATTCGGCGTCTTCTTGAGTAGCGCCGCTGCCGACATCAGCTGACCCGCCTGGCAATACCCGCATTGCGGGACGTCGACTTCCTCCCAGGCGCGCTGCAGCGGATGCGTGCCCGCGGCGGAGAGTCCTTCGATTGTCGTGATGTCGGCGCCCTTCGCCGCCGCGATCGGCGTCACGCACGAGCGCGTCGCCACGCCCTTCAGATGAACCGTGCACGCGCCGCACTGCGCCATGCCGCAACCGAACTTCGTGCCCTTGAGATCGAGTACGTCACGTAGCACCCAGAGCAGGGGCATGTCGGGCGGCACGTCGACGGTCGTCGACTTGCCGTTCACCTTGAATGAGATAAGCATACTCTGTCATCCCGAGGAGCGAAGCGATGAGGGATCTGCTTCCGCCACAATCATAGCAGAAAAGCAGATCCCTCGCTTTGCTCGGGATGACAGCGCCGGATTTAGCTGGCTCTCAGAAAGTTCACGAAGCGGCTGAACCAGCCCTCGGGCTGCTCCGGCTCGGCTGCGGGCACGCTTCTCTTGGCCCGGAAGATCATCGTCACGTGGCCCACGGTGAGAGAGCACCCGTGCGATAGCGCGCGGTCGGTCGCGACGCGGTAGCCGTTCACAAACGTGCCGTGTCGCGAGCGCAGGTCCGACACGTACCATGTCTCACCCTTGAGGAGAAGCGTCGCGTGTGACGGTGCGACACTCGGATCGGTGAGGCGAAGATCGTTTGCGCGCGAGCTGCCGATGGCGCACACCGGGCGCTCAATCGAGTAGTGAGTGCCGCGCAGGGAGCCGCGCGCCACTTCGAGCGACGCGAGCGGTTCCGGACGCTCGTTCTCCGTCGGCGCCGCGACCGTCGGCAGAAACTCTGTTGCCCGCTGACTCTCGGCCTGCGGCGGACGCGTCGCGCTGCCATTCTCGACGCGGTAGTCCTCGTCTCCGACACGCAGGATGTCGCCTGCGGCGAGCGCCTGATGCTCACGAGCCCGAATTCGGTTCACGAGCGTGCCGTTCGCGCTCAAATCGCGAATCGCGAAGCCCGTTGCGTACGGCTCGACCAACGCGTGCTTGCGCGAGACGCCGCGTCCCGGCACGACAAGGTGGCAGTCCTCGCTTCGTCCAATGAGCATGCCCGCTCGCGGGACGCCAACGGTACGTCCGGTTCGCATCTCTCGCAGCAACCACGGCGACAAGTCGTCAGGGTCGATTTCCGGGACCTGCACTTCTGTGCTCGGCCGACCGGAGCCGCCCGCCGTCGGCGCCGCGCTATTGCTCGTGACTTCGTGGGCGCCATTCGCCGCCGGTGTGTCGACAGCGAGGTTGAAGATCAGTCGGTGCTCGCCGACCTCGAGATGCGAGTTGTCGAGCAGCTCCATCGACGCGGAGCCCAGGATCTCACCGTCGACTCGAATAGGAAATCGTGATGGCAGGCGCCGAATCGTGGTGCGACCGTCGCTGCCCACGAGAATGAGCGCCGTCGGCGGCAGAGACGCCAATACCGACAGCAGCACACTCCCTTCGCCACGGCCACCAAGGAGGTTGGCGCCAAAGCGAAGCTCGCAGAACTCACTGTCGAATGAGAGGTACGGCATCCGTGGGCCGAGGGCGGCGGAACGTGCGAGATCGCATCGTGACAGCAATCACACGTACATCACGAGGGCAACGCGGCGTATCGGAGCCAACATCGCCACTCAAAAGACGAACTAGCGCGCTATGCGTGTCGTGACGTACGCACTCGGACAATTCACCCCCTGAACGGCTCGGTCAGACTGTCATCGGTCGCTCGTCTCGGGTGCTTTCGTCGTCAAGCGATAGAGCATGAATGCTGCGCGCTTCGATTGCACCGGCAGCATGCGCAGGTCCGCGGTCTCTTTCGTTGTGTGGTCGTCGCGTCCGGAGAGGCCCACTCCATCGATTTTCATCGGCACACTCTCGGGAACGAACGACACATCCGCCGCCCCCGCTTTCGATGGATCGACGGGCGTAACGGGCCAGAGACCCAGATCGCGGCTGATGCGGTCATAGATCGACAGCAGGCGACGATTGCCGGCGGTCGGCGCCATTGGCGGGTAACCGGGATCGAAGGTGAGCTCGGCGGTCGTGTTGGGGAGATGCGCCGAGGCGATCGCCTGCATGGTTTGATGCGCGCGCGTAAGCTGTTCGGGCGAGATCGTTCGCAAATCTCCGACGACGGTCATGCGCTCAGCGACGACGTTGGATTTGCCCTCGGCCGTTCCAGCGACGCCGGTGCTGTCGAGGCGCACGGCCGTGCCGCCTAACGCGAGACCGGGATTGAAGGTGAGATAGCGCTCGCCGGAGAGCTGTCGGTAAAACTCGCTCAAGACTCGCGTCGCCTCGTACACCGCGCCGGCGCCGACCTCTTTCTGAAAGATCTGCGACGAGTGAGCGGGCGTGCCGGTGGTGCGCAGCGTCCACGACTCGTCGCCGCGACGCGAGATCACCGCCAGATGCGGATCGCCAGGACCATCCTCGAATCCGATCGCGGCTGTCGCGCCCTTGGCGGCGTCGATCAGCGCTTTACGAGCGTCGGCCAGCGGCGTCCCCGCGTCCTCCTCGTCGCCATCGAACACGACGGTGACGTTGAGCCGCGACAGCAATCCCGCCGACTTCAGTGCGCGCAGCGCCGCGACGATGATGACGTCTCCTCCCTTCATGTCGATGACGCCCGGACCGCGCGCCGTCGAGTCGTCGAGTCGCTCGAAACGCTGGAACGGACTGGACAGCTCGAAGACCGTGTCGAGATGGCCGATGAGAAGCAGCTTCGGTCCGGGTCCGAGATGCTCGGCGACCAGATGTCCCGCGCGATGGAACGACGCGCCATCCATCCATCGGGTCGTGAAGCCCAACGAGCCCAGCTCCGACCGCAGGACATCGGCGACGCGTCGCACGCCGGCGAAGTTCATCGTGCCACTGTTGATGTCGACGATGCGTTGGAGCAACGCGAGTGTTCGCGCGTTCTCGGCGTCGACCGCGCGAGCGATGAGCCGCTCCTCGGGCGACAGGCCTTCGGTTGATTGCGCGCGCGCGCTGGCGCTCGCCGTTAGGGCCACGACGAGCACAATTCCGGAAAGCAATGATCGACGCATGAACTGAAGCTATCACCTGGCCATCGAGGCCAAAATCATTCTGCCCGCAACGCCACCGCCGGCTCGACCTGTGCGGCCCGACGTGCCGGCAGCCAGCTCGCCCCCAAGGCGACGACGAGCAGGGCGAGCGCGACTACGCCTAACGTCAGAGGGTCCGTCGGACTGATCTCGAAGAGCAGCGTGCGCAGATACCTCGTGAGCGCGAACGACGCGACTAAACCGATCCCGACGCCGGCGGCCGCCATCGTTAGGCCTTGCCGTGAGATCATCAGGCCGATCTCTCCCGGCGCTGCGCCGAGCGCCATCCGCACGCCAATCTCCCGCGTCCGCAGGCTCACCATGTACGAGATTACCCCGTAAATCCCGATCGCGCCCAGCAACAACGCAGCGGCGCTCGCGATCGCGAGGAGCAAAAGGGTGAAGCTGGTCCGCGCCGACGCGCGCGACACGACCGCGGTCATCGGCCGTACCTCGAACATTGGCGCCGCGGGAGCCAGCTCCTGCGTGACGCGACGTGCCGCCGAGGTCAAGGCAGCGGGATCACCAGCTGCCTGGAGCACGAAGCTCAAGACGCGTGGTGCGTAGGTGACGGTGTCCTGAACGACGAGGAGGGGGAAGTACACGGCCTGGGAGGCGGGCTGGTCGAGCCCCTCGATGCGGACGTCGCCGGCGACTCCGACGATCGTCGACCAATCGTCGTAGATCG
>DATEHJ010000246.1:0-16915 GCA_035279645.1 Gemmatimonadaceae bacterium | reverse complement strand
CCCGAGGAGTTCAGGACGAAGGGGGTCAACGCTCCGACGCGAGGCTCCAATCGCTCTCCGCCCACGGGCTCGAACGCGCGTTGGTTGTAGCCCGCGTCCATCGACGTTACCGGTCGGGGAGTTGGCGCGAGCATCGCGAAGAGGAAGGGTGACTGTAGCTCTGGTCTGTGCGGAGACGACTTCGGCAGCGCCCACAAAGAAGGCAGCAAGCGGGAGGGCAAGAAGTCGCGGCGAGAGGGCGCGTGTCATATGATTGCGCGGCTGGGGTTTCGGGCTCACGATATTGCCGAGATGTAACGCCATACGTCTCTATTTTGAATCCGCGAGGTAACAACGAACCGATGCCGCGACCCTCTCGACGAGTCAGGATCCTGGGCGCCGTGTTCGCCGCACTGTGCGTGCTATTCTTCGCCGAAATCGCATTCGGGCACGATACGTGGCTGCTCGGGAGTGCGTCGCGTGTCGCCGTCGGGGCGACGGTCACGTTGAGCCTAACGAGCGGCGACGCCTTTCCGAACGACGACTTTGTGATCGACCCGAGTCGCGTGAGCCGCGCGGTCGCGCGGCAAGGAACACACATCGTACCGTTGAAGCACCCCGTACCAGGCACGCTTTCGCTGCGATACCGGTGGAGACCGAAATACGCCGGCGTCGCGACGATCGGCGTCGAGCTTCGTCCAAAAACGCTCACCCTCGCGCCGGAGAAGATCGAGGAGTACTTGACGGAGATCGACGCCACGCCGGCAGTGCGCGCGACGTGGGATTCGGTGCGCGCCACGCGCGGCTGGGTGGAGTCGTACTCGAAGCACACGACCACATATCTTCGCGTCGGCGACGCCGAAGACTCGAGCTGGCGACAGCCGCTCGGTTTCGGGCTTGAGATCGTTCCCGAGCGGGACCCGACGACGCTGCGAACGGGGGATACGCTGGTGGTGCGCGTGTTACGAGCGGGCGGTCCTGTCCGCGATTTTGCGGTCGGCGCGATTCGCGAAGGACGCGACAAGGCGCGCTTCACCCGCACGGACGGGAGCGGACGGGCGAGGATTACATTCGATGACGACGGTCGCTGGTTGCTGAACGGAACGCACCTTCGCCGGTCGATGCGGCGCAATGTCGTGTGGGAGAGCGACTTCGTGACGATGACGCTTCACGTCGCGCCGCGCTAATGCCATACGTTCCCGCGCATCCATTCCTCGTCGCTGCCGTCCAGCAGAGTCCCGCGTTTCTCGATCGGGAAGCGACGATCGATCGCGCGTGCGAGTGGATCGCTGAAGCGGCGACGAAAGGCGCACGGCTCGTCGTGTTCGCGGAAGCGTTCGTGCCGGGTTATCCGTTGTGGGTGTGGTCGGTGCCGGCCGGTGAGACGCATGCGCTGCGGGCGCTTTGCGCGGAGCTGCTCGATCAAGCGGTGACGACCTCCAGCGGCGGGTCGAACGATTGCGCAAAGCGGCGCGATCGGCGGGCGTATGCGTCGCGATTGGGATCAATGAGCGCAACGCCGAGGCGAGCGGCACGTCGCTCTTCAACTCGCTCCTGTTCATTAGTGCTGATGGGGCGGTGCTCGGCGTGCATCGCAAGCTGGTCCCGACCGCGGGGGAGAAACTCGTCCACGCACTCGGCGACGGGACGACGCTCCTCGCCTACGAGACGCCGCTCGGACGTATCGCCGGTCTCATGTGCTGGGAGAACTACATGCCGCTCGCTCGTCAGGCACTCTACAACCATGGCGTGGAATTATTCGTCGCGCCGACCTGGGATCGCGGCGAGCCATGGATCTCCACGTTGCGGCACGTCGCGAAGGAAGGTCGCATGTACGTGATCGGCTGCTGTAGCGCGATGCGGCCCGCGGATATTCCCGATCGTCTCGCATTCAAGAGTGGCATCGCGGTATCGGCGAGTGGGTGGATCAATCCCGGTGACAGCGTGATCGTCGATAATGATGTCCGGATCGACTCGATTTAAGCGTGAAGTAGTCGAGAACCCTTCGAAGGCTTCACGAATCGACGAGTCCGGATGCCAACCACGACCTTCGAGGTTCTTGGATCTCTCACGACCGCGTCGGCAGCGGGCGGCGGAAGCGGCGATCCATTAGCAGGTTTTCATGTGTCGGTGCGGTCGCCCGACAGCTTCTTCTCGTGCAACGCTCTCGAATTGGCATCTGGCATCGCGCCGCTGCGCATCTTCGACGGAGAGGTGCGCGCGCGCCTAACGAAATCGTGGCGTCTCTCACGTTGGGTCGATGGATCGTTCTGGGTCTGGACCGCATTCCGGCGCCAGGCGGGAAATGGCGAAGGAGCGAGCGGGTTACAGTACGATCAACTCGTCCCACAAAATCCAACGCAGCCGTGAACATCACCAACGGCAGGCATCTCTATACCGCGGAGGACGTCGCGGCGCGATTGAACCTGCACGTCAAGACCATCCGCCGGTTCATTCGCGAAGGAAAACTTCCCGCCAAGCGCATCGGAAAGCAGTATCGCATCACGCGCGCCGCGCTCGACGAATTCGCGGG
Source organism: Gemmatimonadaceae bacterium (assembly GCA_035279645.1). Lineage (GTDB taxonomy): Bacteria > Gemmatimonadota > Gemmatimonadetes > Gemmatimonadales > Gemmatimonadaceae > AG2. The sequence goes on along the minus strand of DATEHJ010000246.1, from coordinate 14,403 downwards.
CACGTCGCACGCGGACGAGGCGGCCGCCCTGGCGACCCGGCGCATCATCGTTTCGAGCATCGTCGACGTCGACGCGATCGGGCCCGACGAGAGCGACCGAATCACGGCGCTGATGACGGCGGGAGTCAACGCGCGTCGCGGTGCAGCGGGCAGTCCTCGCGTCGACAGTCTCTACGATGCCAACGCGAGCCGCCTCCGCGTCATGATCACAGCCAATCCGGCACTTGCGTGCGATCTCGTGCGCACGATCAGCGCGCTCGCCGAGGGCGAACCAGCGGCAACTGGCGAAGTTGTGATCGAGTTATGATTGGGGCGGGATTGCGGGATGCACCCGCGTTCCACGACCCCATTCCGCAGCTAAGCAGCCGCCGCAACCGGATGATGCCGGTGTCTCGCGCAGGTGCAGGCAATGCTCGGCACCTCGTTCGCGGGCGGATACATGTGGTAGTACATCGCGATCACCATCGGGGTGAATACGATCGCGTTGTAGAGCAGATGTAGCTCGATCCGCGGAATCCAAATCTGCCCGATGCTTGTCGGCACCGTGCCGCCGAAAAAGTAGTGGTGCGTGAGCGCCTGGTAGAACAGCAGGCCATGCTCGAAGTGATGCCAGAACTGAATCCAGAACGCGATCATCCACCACGTGGATGAACGGCCGGTGAAGCCACGGCGAAGCACCCAGAGTCCGACCACCATGATCACCGCGAAGCCGTAGTGCAGCGTCTCGGTGCGCATGAGCCAAGGGTAGTACATGCCCAACAACCCCATCGCCATCGGCCGTGGCCAGTGGAGCACGAACGCCTGGTAGGCCTGAACGATATGCTCGATCCAGTGGAAGAGCACGACGGCCATGAAAATCTGCAGGGCCAATTTGTGCCAGCTCGTATTCAGCCGATCCGAAAGACTCATCCGGCCAGCGCCAATCGCGCCCAGGCCCACGCCGACAACGGTCAAGTTGCGTCTCCCTCGACAGGTCGATAACTGGGGTGCGATTATCTGCTATCTGAACCGCGACCTGTCAAGCTTCCCGAACTGGCCTGAGTGCGGCTGGACGAACAGCGATTAGGCGACGGCGCTCGCGACGCGTCGTCCCGTCCCGAAGATCCGCGATACGGGAGCCCCCGTAAAGCTCGAAGGGCGTTCGGTGCCGAGCGCCCACAGTATCGTTGGCGGAACGTCGAGCAGGGAGATACGGCCTCCGAGCTCGCCAGGAATCACGCCGGCGCCCGTGAAGAACACCGGAATCGTCCGGTCGTGCGGATGCTCGCTCATGTGGTCCTTCGGATCGACTCCTCCGCCGCCATGATCGGCGAGCGCGATGATCAGTGTTTCCTGATCGCGGTTCAGGTCGACGAAGTCGATGAGCCGCTCTAGGGCGCGGTCGAGTGTGGTCGCGGCTTGCTCGTACGCTGGCGACATCCACCCATGATCGTGACCGGCGCGATCGGCGTCCGGCCAGTGCAAAAAGATCAACCCGCGCCGCTGCGCGGCGAGGCGGTCGCGCGCCGAGTTGAGTATATCCTCAGCACCGTCCCCGACGAAGCGGAGATGGCCGATACCGAGTCGGCGCCCGATCGCCCCGGCGGCGGCGCGGAACAATCGCGGGACGCTCGCGAGCACCGCCGTTGTCGGCAGTCCGGCGTCGGCGAGCACGCCCGGTAGCGGATCGAGCTTCATGCGCGGCCGAGGGAGGTGGATCGAGTCGCACACCACGCCGTGCAGCTCAGGCGGCACGCCGGTCATCAGCGACGTCATCGCGGCCCAGGTGACGCTGGGATCGATCGTCACTCCCTTGGTCGTCCAGGCCGCCGTTCCGCGCAGCCGCATCAGCGTCCGAAGCTCGAATCGGTCGATCGCGTCGGCGCGCAATCCGTCGAGCACGACGACGATCACCCGACGGACTGGATCAATGAGCTCCATCACGACCTCCCCGAGTAGTAGATGAAAGCTGCTCGGGCCGTCACAATAGAGCGGTCAGTTCTTATTTACTAATCGTTTGGGTGTCGGTCGTGTAACGGATGCGCGGTGATTGTGAGACATGCATTTCCGTCAGGCAATCGATCGACGCCTCGGACGCGCTTCCTTCTGTTGCTGCCATGTCGTCGGTTGGAGGTGACTCACGCGCGCTTCGGTGAGGTCGATATGCTTCGCGACGAGCGCCGCGACCTCTTTGGGATGCGTGAGTGGGCTCATGTGTCCGGCGCGCTCCAGCACTTGCAGATGCGCGTCGGGCAGAATGTTCACCAGCTCGTCGACGATCGCGCGCGCGGGCCTCGGCGTGCGCGCGCCCGCGATCAACCGTGTCGGTGCGTTGATGCTTCGGTAGTCACCTTCGGTCGTCGAGAGCCCCGAGAGCGCTTCGAACTCTGCGCCCACCTTGCCAACGGTGTGCAGGACGCGTCGCCGCGCGCGCGGCGACATCAGCCACCACCGCAGTTGACCGACCCAGTAGCGCATGTAGACGCTGGCTGCCCCGCGGTCGCGGCGAAGCCGGAGCGCCTCAGTCATCCGGCGTCCTACATCGGTCAGTTCCTGCCACTCGTCCATACGCCCCGTCAAGCGGAGGAGGTGGAAGGCAATTGGCTCGATCAGCGTTAGGCTCTTAGCGCGGGCGCCGAGGGCCCGTGCCGCTTCGAGCGCGACGGTGCCGCCGTACGAGTGTCCGACGAGGTGCACTGGCTCACCAGCGCGCTCGGCGAGGGCGACGATGGCGCTGACGTCCGACCACGGGTGCAACCGTGCGTTGATCGGCCAGGGGTCCGACTTGCCGTACCCGAGGAGATCTGGAGCGAGCACGCGATAGCGCGTGCGCAGCGCGTCAATGAGAGGAGCCCAGATCCGGTGCGTGCCAGCGGAGCAGTGCGCGAGAATCACAGTGGGTCCGCTGCCAACATCCTGATATGCGAGGACGCGACCATCAACGACTAGTGTTTCCAGCCAGTCGCAGCATCGCTCGATCTTCAGAGTAATGGACATTGATATCGCCGTGTATTGACTGGCCCAGAGCTTAGTTGGCGACTGACGCGGGACGAATCGGCGGCGGGCCGTACCACGCGTACGACGAAGGTGAATGCGCGTGTAGGACGCACGCTGACAGCCTGCCGGCGTCCGCTGACACCACTGGCGCGACCGTGGTTGGAGTAGTCATTTGTCCTACAGCGCGCCACGCCGCGCGCCGCTTCTCTGGATGCGCCTAACAAGGCATAGTCAGCGCCAACACCCTCAGTGTCTCTTTCTCCCGACAGCCTTCGCGAATTGTTCTTCGCGCAATCAATCGACGGGTTCTTCATCATGATGCTGGATGAGCCTATCGAGTGGAACGACGCAGCGGACAAGGACGCGCTGCTCGACCACGTTTTCCGGCATCAACGCATGACGATCGCCAACGAAGCGTATGCGAAACAATACCGTGTCGCGCTGCCGGATCTCATCGGCAAAACGCCGGCGGAATTCTTCGCGCACGACATCGAAAGCGGCAAGGCGGGTTGGCGCGCCATGTTCGACGCCGGGCATATCCACACCGAGACCGACGAGCGCCGGATGGATGGCACGCCAGTACGCATCGAAGGTCACTACCTGTGCGTCTACGACGAGCGCGGTCGCATCACCGGACACCTCGGCATTCAGCGCGACATCACCGATCGACATCTCGCGGCCGAGGAGATCGCGCAATCACGCGAGGAACTGCGCGCGCTCGCCGCGCGTCTCGAGTCCGTTCGCGAGGAGGAGCGGACACGCATTGCGCGAGAGCTGCATGACGAGCTCGGTCAGGCGCTCACGGGCCTCAAGCTCGATCTGGCGTGGATGGAACGGCGTCTCAACCGCCACTCGCAGTCGGAGCTCGTCGATCGTTGCGCGAGCGTACTGGGTCGGATGGACGACGTGATGATCGCGGTGCGCCGCATCGTCACCGAGCTCCGGCCGAGCGTGCTCGATCAGTTGGGTCTCGCCGATGCCATCGAGTGGCAGGCACAGGACTTCGCGCGTCGCACTGGTCTCACGCTCGATCTCGACATTCAATGCGAGGTCCCTCAACCGCAAGGCGCGGTGGCGTCGGCGGTCTTCCGCATGCTGCAGGAAGCGCTGACCAACGTCGCGAAGCACGCCAGCGCGACGAACGTGCAGGTCGCGCTGCACATCGACGAGAATTCGCTGGCGCTCGGCGTGAGTGACAACGGACGCGGTATCACGCGCAACGAGATGCGCGGGTCGCACTCTCTTGGCCTGCTGGGTCTGCGCGAGCGCGCGATCGCCTGGGGCGGATCCGTCACGATCAGCGGCGACCGCAAGTCCGGCACGACGGTCGCGCTGCTACTGCCGTTGCCCGCTGTCTCGACCGCCGACGGGGTGTAGCGATGATTCGTATTCTCATCGTGGATGATCATCCGGTCGTACGCGCCGGCCTGCGGCGCATCGCTGAGGATGACCGCGGCATCAGCGTTACCGCGGAAGCACCGAGTGGTGACGACGCGCTGCTCGCGCTGCGCGAGCATGTTGCCGACGTGGTCCTGCTCGACGTCTCGATGCCCGGCTCGCCCTTCACCGAAACGCTGCGCCGACTGCGCGAAGCGCACCCCACCGTGCGCATTCTCGTGCTCAGCGCGCACCCAGAGGATCAATGGGCCGTCCGCGCGCTCCGCGGTGGCGCGTCCGGATATCTGACGAAGGACCATTCGCCCGAGCAGTTGCTCGACGCCATCCGACGCGTCCACCGCGGCGGTCGATACGTGAGCCCGACGCTCGCCGAGCGGCTGGCGGCGCAGCTCGGGCACGATTTCGTCGGCGCTCCACACGAACAGCTCTCCGACCGTGAGTTCGATGTGCTGCGCGGACTGGGCACGGGGCGCACCGTGAAGGAAGTCGCGGCCGAGCTGGGACTCTCGCCGAAGACGGTAAGCACCTATCGCACGCGACTGATGGAGAAGATGGGCTTCGCGACGAACGCCGATCTCGTTCGCTACACGGCGGAGCATGGCCTCGTCGAGTACGCGACGCAGCGAGGGGCCGGTGAGGCCTAACGCGGGTGCTCCGCCGCTCGAGCGGCGACGACCGCGCGCTCGATGGTGGTGATGAGCTGGTCGCCGGTGATCGGCTTGCGCAGATACGCGACCGCGCCGGCGCTGGCATAGCGGTCGAGCGCTTCGGGCGCGTCGTCGGCGGAGTAGACGATGGTCGGAAATCGAACGCGCCGCCCGACGAGCTGTTGCTGTAGCTCGAGCCCAGTCATGTTGGGCATATGCGCGTCGAGCAACAGGCAATCCGGGCTCGTCTCGCTCGCGTCGAGCGCGTCGATCAGCTCCGCGCCGGACGCATACGCGGTGGCGGCGAGGCCGAGCGCGCGACACAAGCGTCGCAGGCTGATGCGAACGAGTTCCTCGTCATCGACGATCGCGAGCGAGAGTCGCGGCAACGGAGCGGTTGAGTCTGTACTCATCGCCGCGCCGGCGCGGGCACCTCGGCGCTCGCCCCGCCCAACGTGAACGACGCCTCTGTCGCCGGAGCGTCGGGCGCCGCCGCCGATAGTATGCAGTGCACCGTCGCACCGCCATCGGCGTTGTTCTCCGCCCACACGCGGCCCCCGTGCGCCGCGACAATCGTGCGCGAGATCGAGAGTCCGAGGCCGAGTCCCTCCGGCTTCGTCGTCACGAACGGCTCGAACAGGCGATCGATGAGCTCCGGCGCGATGCCGGTCCCGCAGTCGCGAATCGCGATCTGAATCTGCCCCTTCACGGCCAGCTTGACGGCCACCGTGAGGCGGCGGTCGCGCGTGGACCGCATCGCCTCACACGCGTTGAGAATCAGATTGAGCAGAACCTGCTGCAGCTGGACGCGGTCGCCGAGCACGGGAGGAAGGTTCGGCGCGATCACCGATGTTGCCGTGACCCGTCGCGTAATGAGCTCGGCGTGCGCTAGCTCCAACACCTCGTTGATCAGGTCCGTCGCGTCCAGCGGCTGGAGATGCGTTTCCCCACGACGCAAAAGCGCCCGCAACCGGCGAATCACCTCGGCGGCGCGCTGATTCTCGCTCAGGATGTCGCGCAGGATCGCATCGATCTCCGCGTAGTCGAGGGGACGGCGTTTGAGGAGAATGCGTGCCGCTTCCGCGTTGCTCCCGATGGACGCCAGCGGCTGGTTCAGCTCATGCGCGAGCGCGCCGGAGAGCTGGCCGAGCGCCGACACGCGGGCGAGGTGCGAGAGCTCGCGACGCTGCTCTTCGATTTCCATTTGCGCTTGACGGCGCGCCGTCACGTCACGGCGCCTCGCGATCGCGCCGCCATCCGCCCGCTCGAGTGCCTCGATACTGAAAGAGTATCGGTGCGGAGTTCCGGTTCGATTGTCGTCGTACTCCATCTCGAATCGTTTCCGCTCGCGGTTGAGCACACTTGCAACGCCGGCAACGGCACCCGAGCCAAGATCGTATTCGCTTGCGCCGAGGCGGCAAGCGGCCAGATAGTCATCGCCCTCCACAACGCGCTGGAAGGGGGCGACGTTAGGCGTCTCGGCGAATCGCCGCCAAGCCTCGTTGATTTCCACGACGATGCCCCGCGCATCGAGGATGGCCACGTGATCGTGCACCGAGGCCATGAGCGCGCGATGCATATGGAACGCCGCGTTTCGCGCGCCGCTGATCGCCGCGATGCAGAGCACCGTGAGCGAAGTAAGGCCGACGAAGAGCTGGAGATTGAGTATGTTGTCGTCCGGCGACGACGACAGAAACGGACCGATCCCGCGGTCGGCTGCCCAGATCGCGGCGAAGGCGACCGCCGTGAGCGCGAAGCTTGCGCCGACAGACTCAAACCTGAGCGCTGTCCAGATGAGCACTGGCAACGGCGCGTACAGAATGAGCGCCAATTGCCATCGGCTGTCGCTACGCAGCATGAGAGCAGTGGTGCAGGTCGCGGCCAGGACCACGGCGAGCACGATGACCTCGATGACACTTGGTCGTGTCCAGCGCTGCCCACGCCACGGCACGCCGTGGACCGCCGTGAGCACGAATGCCGGCAGCATCGTGAGACCCGTGAGCGCATTCGACATGAACCAGGCGATCCACGGCAGCACGTATGTCTCGGATGCGCCGTGCAGCACGACATTGGCGGCGCCGACCGTCGCGCCGATGGCCGGCGCAATCAGGACGGCGCTAACGACGAACCGCAGCAAACCGTCCAGGCTCTCGAGCGTCGGTCTGCCGCTGAAGAGCCAGCGCAATAGCGTCGCTGCGGCCATGGCGCGGCAGATATTTGCCAGATCGGCGAAAAGCATCCAGGAAACGCTGAACTGCGACCAGTGCGCGACGAAGTGTGTGATGGCGTCTATGAGAATGAACCACACCCAATGGCGGCGCGACGACACGACGAGCGCCGCGGTGAGCGCGGCATAGGGCGGAAAGAGCACCGCGGCGCCGATCTCCGGGTAGCGCATCCCGGCGCCGACCGCGTTGCCTGCCAACGAGACCAACGCGAACAACAAAAGGCCGGTCCCGAAGGAGAGTGTTCCTCCAGGCGTTCCGGGCGCCGACGCCGCGCTCAACCGGTCTTCCTGTGTCGCAGGCACGTGGATTACCTGAGTCTGCCAAGCCGCCAACGCGCAAAGATGGCCGCCCTCTCGAGTGCTCGCAATGCGGCGTTCGCCCAATACGACGATGGATTTGCATCTTGGGCTCAGATGCACGTTGTCGCGCCTTACGCGCCGACTACCGCTCTCATCTGGCCAGCGACGACGCGCTCGTGCTCTCGTTGGCCGAGGATCGAGCAGCGGCGTCGATCGCCCGCGCCACTGCGGCCACTGCACGATCGACGTCGCTATCGTTCGTTTGCCAGTTCGAGACGGAAATTCGCATGCAGCGCTTACCGCGCCAGGTGACGCCGCCAAAAAACGCGTCGCCTGTCGCAAGTATCTCCTCGATCACACGATCGGTTCGCGCATCGTGATCGGCGTCCGTCGCGCCGAATCGGTCGTCGAGAAATCGCACGAGCCCCTGATTGATCAACGGTTCCCACATCGCCGTGGCGCCCGGAAGCGCGCCGATCCGCTGAACAAGTGTTGTCGCGTGGCGGCAGCTACGGTCGATCAGGTCGGCGATGCCCGACCGACCGAGGTGACGAATCGCCGCGTAGCTCGCGAGCCCGCGCGCGCGCCGCGACCATTCGGGATTCCAATCGACTTGGTCGCGCGCGTCGCCCTCGTGCATCATGTAGCTCTCGCGGTACGTCATCGACGCGCGATGTGCCGCGACATCGGCCACGAACGCATAGCCGCTGTCGTAAGGCACGTTTAGCCATTTGTGGCCGTCGGTCGACCAGGAGTCGGCGAGCGCCGCGTCCTTCATGAAATGGCGATGCCGCGGACTCGCCGCCGCCCACAATCCAAATGCGCCGTCGACATGCACCCACGCCCCGTGCTCGCGCGCAATCGGAATCAACTCGCTGAATCGATCGAACGAGCCGGTGTTCAGCTCTCCCGCCTGGAGGACGACGATCGTCGGCCGTTGCGCGCTGGCACGCAGTGCGTCGCGCAGCCCGCCGACATCCATCCCGTTCCGGTCGTCCAGCGGCACCGGAACGATGTTGTCGCTCCCGATTCCAAGCAGGCGAACGGCGCGGTCGACGGTGCCATGCCTCTCGGCGCCGACGATTACACGGAGCTCTGGCGCGCTCGTTAGGCCGCGGCGCTCGACTTCCCAGCCGCGATCGGCGAGCAGGCGGTGGCGCGCCGCCGCGAGACAGATCACGTGCGCCATCTGCGTCCCGGTGACGAACGCGAAGCTCGCCTTCGCCGGCAAGCCAAGGAGGTCCTTCAGGTACGTACCGCAGACCTCCTCGACGACGCCGGCCGCCGGACTGCACGCATAGATCGCGGCGTTCTGGTCCCATGTCGACGTGAGCCAATCCGCGGCGACCGCCACCGGCATGGTGCCGCCGATCACCCAGGCGAAGAATCGTCCGCTGCCGTTGCCGACCAGGCCACCATCGACGTCGGCGGCGAGATCGTCAATCACGCGCGCCGCGTCCACCCCGGTGTCGGTCAACGGTCGCGCCAGACGGCCGCGCAAATCGGCAAGCGATGCCATCGCCGATACCGGTGCGGTGTCGAGGTTTTGCACATACGCCTTCGCGTGCGCGACGGCGCGGTCGAGGGAACTATGCGGATCGGATGCGTGCATGGTCGTGTCGTGGTACGTGGTCAGGGTCAACTGCCGCGCAATCATGCAGGTAGCTCGAGATTCATAAGCGCTCTTAACCGCGGAAGACGCAGAGGAAGCGTAGAGGTCTTCGCACTCGCGCACTGACGGCTAGCGGTTCACAGCTGCACGGTCGGCCACGAGCAATACGTCTTGTTTTGCCCACCGCGGCCATGCACCATCAAACCCATTCATAACATACCGTGAAATGGAACCCCCATCGAAATCGGACTGGCGCATGCACGGCGTGCGGATCGTGCGTAGCGACGAGCTGGATCTCAACACGCCGCAGACGACGGGGATGACGCGCGCGGCGGCGATCACGCATGCGCGCACCGGCGCGACGAAGATCTGGGCCGGCACGGTGACGATTAACCCTAACGCGAAGACCGGCGCGCACCACCACGGCGCGCTGGAGAGCGTCATCTACGTCGTCCGTGGGCGAGCTCGCATGCGCTGGGGTGACCGCCTGGAGTTCGTCGCCGAAGCCGGACCGGGCGACTTCATCTACGTGCCGCCGTACGTACCACACCAGGAAATCAACGCCGCCGTCGACGCGCCCCTCGAGTGTGTGCTCGTGCGGAGCGATCAGGAAGCGGTCGTGGTGAATCTCGACATCCCAGCGGTCGAGGCGCCCGAGATGGTGCACTGGGTCGATCCCATTCACCCGGAGCCCCGTTAGGCTACCGCGACAGCCACCAACTTGCCTTCACGAGGAAGATGTTGTCGGGGCGAGAGGAGAGGATGGCGTCCGCATCGCGGTGCAGTTCGAGATCGCCAAGTGTCGCGCCGGCTGACCTCGAGTGCGTCCACGCAACATACAACACAGAGCCCGGACGATACTCCCAGCGAAAGACCGCGTTCCCGCGCAGCGAACGATCGTTGAGATCGGGATTGTCGAAGGTGAACGGCACGGCGGGTCCTGACCCATCCGGGTCGATCGTGTACTTCGACACGACGCCGTTGGCGCCGATGGTCGGTGTCACCGTCCCCAGGTCACGTCCAAACATGCGCAGCGACGCGGTGCGCGGCGCCACGTACTCCTTGAAGTCGAAGTAGTGCGCCGCGCCGAAGAATGGCTGCATGTAGAGCTCGAGTGTCATGCGCGGCGAGAACGTCCAGCTCAGACGCGTGTCGAAGCCAAGCGTTTGCTGGTGCAGCGACGATACGACGGACCGCGTGCCATAAAACGCCGTCGCGGCGGGATCCTCCACCGCGGTGACATATTGCGCCTGCAGCCGTTGCGGATTCCACGATGGCCCGAACGACACGCTGATGTTCGGCGCCGGCCGGATCCCGGTGGTGAGGCCGATCGTCGACGCGCGCCCGCCGAGTTGATCGCTGTAGTGCTCGAGATCCGCCGCCAGCGTCACGACGTGACGCGAGTCCGTCGACACGTTGAGCACTCCATACTGGCTGCTGGGCTGCCGCACCACCGGTCCGCCGCGCAATTGGCGATCGTCGAACGTGCTCGGTCTAACGATCAGGAATTCTGTGATGTTCCAGAACTGACGCGTCGTGAAATTGAGAAACTCGTGAACCTGCGTTGCCGTGCGATCGCCCTCATAGTTCTGTTGCGATTGCGCGCCGAGGATCCCGAACATCGACTGGTACCACTTCGTCTGCTTGGACCAGAAGCGATTCAGATTGGCGTTGTACCAGATGTAGTCGGCCGACTGCTGAAAGGCGTAATCGTTCGTCTCGAAGCCCGGCGTGCGGGTGTTGACGGACGTTTCCCAGGTCCAGTCGCCCGTCTCCTTCGCGATGCGGGCATACGCGCCCGCGCCGCGCAGACTCGTTGCCATCGTGTCGAGACGATTCGAGAGGAATCCATCTGAGCCGGACCCTCGATCGGGGCGCTGAAAGTACCGCGCGCTCGACTGCTGCCGCAGCAGGATCTCCCGCCGGTCGCCGGAGACGTTGGAGATCGCCGCATTCGCCGTAAGTGAATACTGATTGTTCGCCCACCGATAGACGACGTCATTGCCATACATCTCGGCGTTGGTCGCGAGTCGGGGGGCGAAAGTCGTGTCGATGTTCCGCACCACGCCCGAGAGCATTCCGCCGACGACGAGGTTGCCGTGCAGGAAGTCGCGTTTGAGCCGTCCCACGAAGTAGTTCGCCAGCGGCTCCACTTCCTGCGACGCATGGGCGCCGTTCGGCAAGACCACACTCGCCGTCGCGCGGCCGGTAACTGCTTCGAGGAGGCCAACCGTTAGGCCGCTCGACGTCCGTCCCGTCAATTTCCCGGCGCCGAGGATGGTCGTCGCGTCGGGAACGTTGGAGTACGGATAGCTGTCCGAGGCAAGCGACGCGCCGGTCGGAGCCCGTCCGACGCGTCGCGAGTAGAAGCCTTGCATTCCTTCGACGTTGCTACAGAAGGTGCAGCTCAGCAGGCCGAAGTCGAATACCTGAGCGTTCTCGACGAAAAAGGGCCGCTTTTCGGGGAAAAAGGTCTCGAACGCGGAGAGATTGAGTACGGCCGGATCGACTTCAACCTGCCCGAAGTCTGGATTGAGGGTCGCATTCAGAGTGAGGTTCGACGTCACGCTGTATCGCAGGTCGAGCCCGGCGCGCATCGCCGGCCGGCCATGAGTGTCGAAAGGCGTATCGGCGGTCGACGCGAGCGACGACGACTTCGCGCTCGCGTACGGCATCAACTCGAGATGTGATGAGGAACTTTGAATCCGCAGTCCCTCGAGGTGCCCGAAGCGGGACGGGCCGCCGGCCTCGTTCTTGTGCCAGAACGACCAGTCGTCCTCTTCCTCACGACGCTTGATGAAACGACGTACCTCGAGCCCCCAGGTCTGCGCAACGTCGCGCGAGAACCGAAGCTGGCTGTAAGGAATGCGAATCTCGGCGGTCCATCCGTCCGAGTCGATGCGCGTGGCCGCCTCCCAGATCGGATCCCACGAATTGTCGCAGCACGAGTTTCCGATGCCGATGCGATCCGCCCGGGAGCCTGACGGGTTCACCTCGAAGAAGGCGCGACTCAGATGATCGTGGTATGCATCGATGACGACCTGGAAGTAATCGGAGTCGAAAGTGGCATCGCGCCGCACGAGTCGCGTCGTTATCCCGGCCGGCCCGTTGGAGTCGTACATCTTCGCTCCGATGTACAGCGCGTCGTCGTCGAACAGGAAGTGAACCTCCGTGCGCTGCGACGCGGCTCGGCCCTCTTCCGGATCGAGCTGCGTGAATTCCGTGATCGGCGGCGCGGTTCGCCATGCGCCCTCGTCGAGTTTGCCATCGAGGACGATCTTCGCGGCGAGGCGCACGGCCGTCGCGTGCGGCACGGCGATCGTATGCCCATAGGTCGGACCGCCTGCCTGTCGGGCATCGCTGGCCGCCCCCGTGGCCTGAGCGGCCGCGGCGATTGGAGCAGCGAGAAGTGAGGCGAGGACAGAACGGATGATCGGCACGGATGCAACTTGGACAGCGCGTCCGCGCAATATGTTGACGTGCTGTCCGTTGAGCGTGCCTCAGCCAACCTCTCTGACGTAAGCCTTACGAAAGGCTGATGTTCGCGCGCGATTCGCGAATGGCGGAGTCGATCGCGCCGATGAGCACACTCGCATCGACCGGCTTGCTCAGATAGGCGCGTGCGCCAGCGGCGATGGAGCGCGTCCGCATGGTCTCGTCTGTACGCCCTGTGATCATGATCGAGGGGATGTGAATGCCGCGCTCGCGCAACCACAGCTGCGTTTCCAGCCCGTTGAGCCCGGGCATATGGACGTCGAGGACGAGGCAATCGGGGCGCGCGTGGTCTAGCGACTCGAATAGCGCGTGCGCCGACGCAAAGGTGCGCGCCTCGAGTCCACTCGCGCCGCACAGTCGGCGCAGGGCCACGCGGACGGACTCTTCGTCGTCAACTATGGCGATGAGTGGCCGTGTTTCCATCGTGATTGTTCTCGATCGGCAGCTCCAAATGGAATGTCGCGCCACCGCCCGCGTTGTTTTCTCCCCACACGCGGCCGCCATGCGCGGTCGCGATCGATCGGGCAATCGCGAGGCCGAGACCCAGGCCGTCGGGCTTGGTCGTGAAGAAGGGCTCGAAGACGAGGTCCCTCTTCCCGTTAGGCAGTCCGACCCCGGAGTCCGCGACCATCAGCGTGACATGTTGTTGGTCGGCCTGCGTGACGTGGAGTCGAAGCCGCCGGTCTGACGTTGGTGCGTTGCTCATCGATTCGCACGCGTTCACGACGAGATTGAGCACCACCTGCAGCAACTGGACCGAGTCGCCGTGGACGTGTGGTAGAGCAGCTGAGAATTGCGGCTGCACTTCGACGCCGGCGATGTCGATCGTACTCCGCCCGAGCGCGAGCGCGTCGCGCACAACTGACTCCACGCCGATCGGCTCGTACCGCGGCTCACCTTCCTTCAGGAAGAGCTGCAGATGGGAGATCACACTCGCCGCCTGTTGGTTTTGCTGCACGATGTCGTCCAGAATTTCGCGCAGCTCGGCGAAACTGACCGTCTCCTGCGCCAGCAGGCGGCTGGCTGCTTGCGCATTCGCGAGAATGGCCATCAAGGGCTGTCGCAACTCGTGCGCGAGCGCGCCGGACAGTTCACCCGCCGTCGCGACGCGCGTCACGTGCGCGAGCTGATTGCGCTGCGCCTGCAACGTTTCTTCGACCTGCTCCCGTTCGTGAATCACCGCCGCGAGGAGCATGAGGGGCAGCGAAAGCACGATCCAGAAGATCTGCAGCGACAGCACCTGATCGGAGTGCGCAGACAGCACGAACGGGCCGACCTGCCGCGCCGTTCCCCAAACGGAGAGCGCGCCGACGGCAAAGAGTGCCGAGCTGGCGCCCATGGGTCCGAACCGGACCGCCGCCCACAACAACGACGGCAGCGTCCACAACAGCAACGAGGGCTGCGCGATCTCCGCCGCAGTGCCGAATACGAACGCGCCCACGGCGAGCAGCGACGCCATCATGGCGGTCGCCTCCCACACACGACGGGCGCGCAGCGCCGTTAGGCGACGCGTGGCATAGCGAGCCCATAGCACGACCGCCGGTGCGACGAGCAGGAACCCCATCGCGTTGGTGAGCGTACCGCGGAGGAGCGCGCTCCGTCCATCGTACGGTGGTTCGAGGCCGAGAAGAGCTCGAATGAAGGCCGCGGTCGTTAGGCTGTATACCGCCGACGTCGCGAAGGCGATGGCGGTGTAGGCGAGCACCTGTCGCCGGCTCTCGAGGTGAATCGGAAGGCCGGCAAAGCGG
>DATEHJ010000245.1:0-3537 GCA_035279645.1 Gemmatimonadaceae bacterium | reverse complement strand
ACCGGGTCATCGCAGCGGATGGCGGTGCGCAGCAGTCCGTTGGCGTCCAGCGCCGTCGCGGGGCACACGACCCGAAGACCGGGGCAGTGCGTGAACAACGACGCGCCCGTCTGCGAGTGATAGATCGCGCCGCGAATGTATCCGCCGTACGTCACCCGAACGACCATCGGTGACGCGAATGCGCCATTCGAGCGCCAACGCATCGTCGAGAGCTCGTCGCGCAGCTGCATGTACGCCGGCCAGATGTAATCGAAGAATTGAACCTCGACGACCGGCTTGAAACCGCGCAGCGCGAGCCCGATCGCGCGGCCGACGATGTTCGCCTCGGCGAGCGGCGAATTGTACACGCGCGCGCCGCCGAACTCCTTCTGCAGACCCCATGTGACTTTGAAGACGCCGCCTTTGCCCTTCACCTTGCCGGCGTATTCCTCGCGCGAGATATCGGCGACGTCCTCCCCGAAAACGAGAATGCGTGGGTCGCGTCGCATTTCGTCCTTCATGCACGCGTTGAGCAGATCCACCATCGTCGTTTCGTTGCCGGTGAACTGCGGATCGTCCTCGGTGTCGAATCGCTCGCTCGTCGGATCGACGTCGGGCGAGTACACGTTGACGTACACGGTTTCCGCACCCGGCTGCGCCGCGCCTAACGCGGTGTCCGCCGCCGCCTGAACTTCCGCGTCGACCTCTTGCTGGATGCGCTTGATGTCGTTCTCGGTCGCGTGCCCCTCCGCGATCAACCAGCGGGGAAACGCCGTCACCGGATCGATCGTCGCATCGGCCTGACGCTCTTCCGGCGGACGATAGAGCTTTTCGTCATCCGACAACGAATGCGAGTACGGGCGAATGACCTTCGCATGCACGAGCGCAGGACCCTTCCGCTTGCGCGCATACTCGACTGCCCTACGCATGCACTCGTGGCTCGCGATCAAATCGCATCCATCGACTTGCTGCACGAACAGATTCGGAAATCCGCTCACCAGCTTCGAGATCGATCCGCCCGCGGTGTTCACCTCGACGGGAACGGAGATCGCGTAGCCATTGTCTTCAACGAGAAACACGACGGGCAGCTTGAGATTGCACGCCGTGTTGAGACTTTCCCAAAACTCGCCTTCGCTCGTCTGGCCTTCACCCGTCGTGCACAGCACGACTTCGTCTTTTTGAAAGCCATCCGTCACACCCAGTAACTTCGCGCGAAGCGTTGCTTCCGCGGCGCCGACGCTCTGAAGGAACTGCGTTCCCGTCGGTGACGAGACCGAAACGATGTTGAGATCTTTCTTTCCCCAGTGGCTGGGCATCTGGCGCCCGCCGGAGTTCGGATCGTCTGCCGCGCCGACGGCCGAGAGCAACATCTCCGTTGCCGTCTCGCCGAGCTGCAGGCAGAGCGCGCGATCGCGATAGTAAGTGAAGAACCAATCGTGGCCGGCGCGCAGAACCAAACCCGCTGCCGTGCAAACGGCCTCATGGCCCGCGCCCGAGATCTGGAAAAAGATCTTGTTCTGACTCTTGAGCTGGATCTCCTTGTCGTCGATGCGCCGCGAGAGCAGCATCGTTCGGTAGGCGCCAACCAGCTGATCCGTTGAAAGGCCGTCGGCGCTCTTGCGCTCGGCTCGCGTCTGTGTGGCCATGGCCCAGCGAACTCTCCGTGTCTGAGGGGCGACGCCATAAGGTAATGCGGCTCGTGGCGCGTGGCGCGTAGGCGCCGGCGGGGGCGGATTGCGCTCACTCGGGCAATGGGCCCGGATCACGCGCCACGCGCCCACGCCCCCCTGGCATTCGACCTGCGTTTGACCGCCTCAACCTATCTCCGACCGTGAGGACGACGATGCGTAAGGCAGATGTGCATTGCACCTTTTGCGACCTCATTCACGGGGCTGGAGAGGCGTCTATCTGCTACGAGGACGCGGACGCATTGGCTTTCATGGACATTCAGCCGGTGAACGCGGGCCACGTCCTTGTAGTGCCCAGGCAACACCACGAGTCCCTCGTCGACACGCCGCCCCAGCTGGCAATGCACCTGTTCGAGGTGTCGATGAAGCTGGCCAACGTCATCCGGAAAGTCAGCAACACGGACGACATGAACATCGTGGTGAACAGCGGGAAGACTGCCGGCCAGGATGTCTTCCATTATCACGTCCATCTCATTCCACGCCGCGCGGGAGATGGCTTCGACATTCCGCTGCCATTCGGCGGCTCCGAGATGCCGGATCGCACCTTGCTCGATGCCGTGGCAGCCCGAATCATTGCCGCCCTGCGCGATCCCGTGCGGGGACATTGGAACGGACACGACGGTTACGACGACAACGAGATCGATTCGTCGAAGCCCGCGGACGCGAGAGTTGCCTGACTCACCGAATTGCTCAGTGTCGCGTGACGCTGACGAGTTCTTGACCGTCTCCCTCTTGCGAGTCTGACGTACGCGTTGCATTTGTACGTCAGCGCGTGGTGCCCGGGAACCGGCCGCCACGACGCGACACGGAGGAGAATGAGCGTCAGGAGTCGACTACGACAGCGACATCCCGATAAAGACGAGCAGCCGCGAGAGCGGCCTGTGCGCTCGACCCTCCGACTTCGCGATTCAACGCTTCACGCGACGCCCCGCCATGGGAATGACTCCCGTTGCGGGGCGTCGCATTTTCAGCGAGGTGAAATTGTCTCCACGTCGACACTATCACCACGTCCGTCTTCCTCGTCTCCCTCGAACCGCGCGACACGCGAAGCGCCCCGGGCGCGCGCCTTGCGGCCACCAGAAGCGTGCGATCAAACACGCCATGATGCGTGATTGCGGCCGGCGCTGCGTGTACTGCGCCGCCCCGCTCGACTACGACATCGCGACGATCGACCACGTTCTGCCACTCGCCAAGGGTGGTATCCACGCCCCTGGGAACCTCGTCGCCGCCTGCGGTCGCTGTAATCGCCTCAAAGGCGATCTCCTACCGACGGACTTCTTCGCGCGCTATCCCTGGGCCGGTCTCAACTTCATTCACTACGCTCGCGCCGTGCATCGTGCCCTCAAGCGATGTGCCCGACGCGCCGTGAGTCTCGCATACGCCCGCGCTGCCTAACGATCAACTCGTGTCCCGCCAAAATTTTTCCTCCGGCACGCGCTGGGAGCCGATCGTCGGCTACTCGCGCGCTGTCCGCGTCGGCCAGTGGGTCCACGTGTCCGGAACCACCGCCACCGGCAGCGACGGCAAGATCGTCGGCGTCGGTGATGCTGCCGCGCAAGCTCGCCAGACACTCACGAACATCGAGTCCGCGCTCACCCGCGCCGGCGCGCGGATGGAACACGTCGTCCGCACGCGGATGTACGTCGTCGACATCGCGCGGGACTGGGAAGCCGTCGGCCGCGCCCACGGCGAAGTCTTCCGCGACATTCGACCCGCGACGTCGATGGTCGAAGTCCGCTCTTTGATCGATCCCGACATGCTCGTCGAGATCGAAGCGGAGGCATGGTTAGGCGACTAACACCCACCCCTAACCCCTAGCTCCCCGATTCCCAGCCTCTCAATAGTCCACCGGCCGCAAATAGCTCTCGTT
>DATEHJ010000244.1:0-4889 GCA_035279645.1 Gemmatimonadaceae bacterium | reverse complement strand
GGACGGATGCTCGTGCCGGTAGGAACGAGGGAGGATCAGGAGCTCGTGATGTACCGCCGCGCGAACGGTCAAGTGGACCGCACCCAGCTGGGCCCCGTTCGCTTTGTGCCGCTCGTGGGCCACCATGGCTGGGACAAGGGCGAGGCGCGGTGAATCGTGTTGTACGTTGCCGTTCGCGGACGCGTGCAGGGCGTGGGCTATCGCTGGTTCGTTCGCGAACGTGCGCGAGCGCTTGGCCTAACGGGTTGGGTTCGCAACCGACGTGACGGCAGCGTGGAGGTGCTCGCCATTGGAAACGACTCGGCGCTCGAGCAGCTTCGCGCGCTCCTGCGATCGGGTCCGACAGGGGCTCGTGTGAGTGACCTGGAGGAGCAGAGCACGGAGCCGACGGTCGCGGCGCTCGACCCATTCGGGATTCTCAAATGACCACAGCACAGGCACCGCGCTCGGATCTCGAGACACGCATCAGGCACGCGATTCGAGATATCCCGGATTTTCCGAAGCCGGGGATCATGTTCAAGGACATTACGCCGCTGCTATCGGACGCCGTGTTGTTTCGCGCGACCACCGACGCCATGGCAGTGCCTTACGAGCGAAGTCGGATTTCGCACGTCGTGGCGATCGAGAGTCGGGGATTCATACTTGGCGGGCCGGTTGCGCAGCGTCTCGGCGCGGGATTCATTCCCGTACGCAAGTCGGGCAAGCTTCCGGCCAAGACAGAGGTAGTTGAGTATACGCTCGAGTATGGAACGGACCGCCTGGAGATTCATGCCGACGCGTGCAATTGGGCAGAGCGTCCGCGCGTGCTCATCGTCGATGACGTCCTCGCGACCGGCGGTACCGCCGACGCCACACGGCGGCTCATCGAGAGACTGGGCGGTGAGGTCCTCGGATTCTCCTTTCTCATCGCGCTGAGCTTCCTATCCGGATTGGACCGGCTGCGAAGGAGCGCAATGCAATCGCTAGTGACTTACTAATCTCAGCAACCGCGCGTCGCGAGTCCCGGCTACGGTGCGGTCTGGGCAAGCGCCCGGCTCACGACGTCCAGCAGCGCACCTGCATCGAAGGGCTTGGGGAAGAATGCAATTGCCCCGAGCCTCCGCGCCTCCATCTCCATCTCGTCCTCAGCAAGCCCACTCGTTAGGATCATCGCCGGTGCGTCACCGCGAGCCCCGAGCGCCGCCTGCAGTTCGAGTCCGGTCATCTTTCCCAAGTGGACGTCGGCGACGAGACAGGCGCAATCGAGCTGGTCGTGCTTCAGAAACTCTTCCGCAGATCCGAAGCCTTTCACCGTCCATCCGGCTCCGCGAAACAGCCGCTCGAGAGCGACCCGAACCGAGCAGTCATCATCAACGACACACACCGTCGGCGCCGGAGCCGTCGAAGACGCTTCGCTCATGCTTCCACTCTATCGGCGAGTGATGCGCCGTTCGGGCCAACGCTGACGACGCTCGAGGGCGGCGCGACCACATCGCTCGAGGGCGCCATGGCGTCGAGCAGGAAAGTGCACGTCAATCCACGATCCTGATTTCGACTGGCGGAGATTTGACCGCCATGCGCATCGATGATCGTACGACAGATCGATAGGCCGAGCCCCATGCCGTCTCCCTTTGTCGTAAAGAAGGGATCGAACATCCGGACGAATGCCGCGTCCGAGATGCCGGCGCCGCGGTCGGAGACGGAAACGCTTACTTGCTTGCCTGCGACAGTCGTTGCAACGGTGACTGATCGATCATCGACGTTAGCATTGATGGCGTCAGCGGCATTCATCAGAAGGTTGAGCACGACTTGCTGCAGCTGAACGCGGTCTCCGATCACAGCAGGGAGGTTCGATCCGAGGCGCACCTCGATCGCAATGCGCCGCTCGATGAAGTCGCTGTGCGCTAACGTCAATACATCGCCGACGATGGCGTTCACGTCCACGGGCGCGTAGTCGCGGCGTTCTTTTCGCAGCAGGCCACGCAAGCGGCGGAGCACGTCGCCAATGCGGCGATTGTCACTCAAAATGTCGGAGAGGGCATCGCGGACCGCACCAACGTTTGGCGCTGGCGCGTCGAGAAGCTTCAATGCGACAAACGCGTTTGTCTGCACCGCCGTGAGCGGCTGATTGATTTCGTGCGCGAGTGAGCCGGTCAGCGTTCCGATCGCCGTGACGCGACCCGCGTGCGCGAGCTCCTCTTGGAGGTCGCGCACCCGCTGTTCGGCGAGCCTCTGATCGGTGACGTCGCGAACGAGACTGAGCACTCGACTCTGATCGGAGCGCACCGATCGAACCTCGTAGAATCTCGGCGCATCACCGATCCAGATCGAGTATTCGAGACTCGCCGGTTGATCGGACTCGAGCGCCCTCTTGAAACAGTTCGTCAGCCGCGCCGCAAGATCCGGCGGCAATACATCCTTGAGGTTACGGCCGATGAATTCGTGCGGCGGCATTACCATGTAGCGCGTGTCCTTCGCGCGGCAATCGAGCAACAGGCCGTCTGCAGTCGTTAGGAAAACCCAGTCGGGAAGGGCACGGAGAATGGCCTCGTGCCGTTCCTCGGATTGACGGAGCAGCCGTTCGGCGCGATGCTGGTCCGTCACGTCTCGGCCCATCCCGCGAACGATCGGGGTCGCCACACCGTCGGTGCGCAGCGTGTTGCGGAAAGCCCAGAGACGCGACTCGCCGGTCCGAGTCGTGACCCTGACGATTCCCTCGGCAACGCCATCTCGCCGAATCGTCTTCAGATATTCATCGAATCTGCTCCGAACTTCCATCGCCAGGAGATCACGCGCCGGCACCTTGAGGAGGTCGGCGACTTCATATCCGAGAATGCGCGCCGCCGCGGCATTCACCGACAGGATACGTCCTTCCAGATCATGCGTGCAGAGCAGGTCTTCGCTGTTCTCGACGAGGTCGCGATAGCGATCCTCACTGGCTCGCAGCTGCTGCTCGACCTCCTGACGACTCCGAATCTCCAACTGTAGGGCAGTATTTTGCTCCGCTACCTCGTGTCTGCTCCTGGTGCTAGCGACGAGCGCGCGCTCCGACCGCTGGTACTCCTCCACGAGGAGAAGGACCATGCCGAGGCAGATACCGCAGGTCATCGCGACGTCCACGTAAAGCAAGCGGGCACTCCACAACAACGCCGTTCGTCCGCCACCCTGAGGAGAGCCGCTGGCGCTGCCGAGGAGCTGCGCGATCTGGGCGGTGGTATAGACACACTGGTTGAGGCCGTAGACGAAGCAGCAGAGCCCCGTCATGAGGGCCGCCCACGATCTCGTGACGCGCAGGCGCTGGAAGAATACCCGCGCGCAGAAGAACAACGCCGCCGCGAGTAGGAAGGTGCGCGGCCCATTCCGAATGGAGAAACTCGTGAGGGGCTCGGCCGATCGGAACAGAGAAGTGGCGAAGCTCAGAATGCTTAACGACAGCGCGATCGTGAGCCAACCGACGGCGAAGCGTCGCGTGATTTTGCCGGGGGACTGGAGGCTCACCGCCCCAAACACGAGCGTCGGCGCGACCAAGAATCCCGAAACAGTGGCGAGGAGGAGGACGACTGCCTTCGCGATGCTCCATGTCGGCGGGAAGGCCATCGCCAGCCGGCCGACGGTCAGGAACAGTGCGGCCAAGGTCCACGCCCACACCCACCAGCGGTTGAACTCCTGCTGGCGCAACTGCACGTGGAGCGCCCACAAAAGAGCGGCGAGGAAAGCCGTTGTGAACATCTGCGCGGATATCAGCATCCGCACCATCTCGAGGGTGGCCGTCACGACGCGCCGAGCTCCGATTCTCCGGCACCTTGGTGGGAACGCGGTCTGGCCAAATCGGTCCGCCCCTGTTGGGAATCCGGTGCCGAGTGGACGAAACGGAATGGAACAACCCTGCGGCGGAGGACGATAGCCCGCACGGGAGCTTGTGTCAAACGCGGTTTGAATCACACGATGCCACGGCCGCCGCCGCCGCCTAGCAACAGTGGATCGGGCGACTTAAAGTCCGCCTCGAGCATGTTTAGTAAATTCTAATTGATGGTGGCCAGCAGGCGTCGTGCTGCCGCCTCCGCGCCATCGTCGCGCACCGCGGCGGCGACGGAGCGTGCTCGCACGGCGACATCCCGCTGGAGGCTGAAATCGACGGCGGTCGCGAGAGAATCACCCGTCGGCGCTCCCGATGTGTGCGCCGTTCCAATGCCCAGCTGCTGGATTCGCTGCGCCCAGTAGGGCTGATCGTACATCTGCGGAATGACGACCTGAGGTGCGCCCGCCCGCGCGGCCGCGGTCGTCGTGTCCGCGCCGCCGTGGTGGACGACAGCGGCGACATGCTCGAATAGAGCCTGCTGGTTGACCTCGCCGATGGCCAGGCAATCGGATTGACCGTCCACGACCGACAGGTCGGCCCATCCGCGGGAGATGATCGCGCGACGTCCCAGCGCACGGGATGATTCGATCATCACCCGGCTGAGGTCCGGCGTCGCACGAATGCTGCCGAAGCCGAAATACACTGGCGGCTCGCCAGCGTCGAGAAACTCTCGTACCGCCGAGTTTAGTGGACGCTCATCAGGCAGCAGCCAGGCGCCCGTCTGAAACACCGCATGGTCCGCGGGCTCGGGCCACGGGGCCAACGTCTGATCGGCGGCTAGCCAGGGCCGGTCGGTAAAGACGTAGCTGCGCACGTCGCTGACGGCCGCGAGACCCATCGTGGCTCGGTGGGAGTTGAAAGTGGCACCAAACAGGTCGTTGAACCGTTCCGCGTCACGAGCCCAAAGTTCGCGATTGTCGGATGTTCCCGGCGCTGGAGTCAGTGCCGATATCGCCGGCAACGCGGGTGGGGGATGGTGCGGCGACGGAAGTACCGTCGGGCAATACGCGACGTACACATACGAGATTCCTAACTTCTCGGCGACCGCCCG
>DATEHJ010000243.1:0-2117 GCA_035279645.1 Gemmatimonadaceae bacterium | reverse complement strand
CCCGCGCTGCTGCGCCAGTCGAGCCACGCCGACGCATCCATGTACTCGTTGATCGACAGGAAGTAGCCGATGTTCTCGACGTTCCGCCGATACGACGGATTCGTGCGGATGATGTCCGAAACGCCGAAGCGCGGCGTGAGGATTCCGCTGTGTCGCCCCGGTCGCATGTCGGAGAACATGAAGGGCAGCCACATCACCGGGATATCGCGGATGTAGAGAATCGCCGGACGCGCGACGAGGGTGTTCGATCCGGAGCGCTTCACTTCATCGAACTTGAAGTGGAAGTCGGGGATCGAGTCGGTACAACTCGTGAGCTCCCCGCCCAGTCCGTAGAACGACGACGTCTTGCCAGCCGCCGAGTCGCCGACGATCACCTTTCCCTTCAACGCGCTGATTTCCCAGATCTCTGGCACGGCAGCCGCGAATCGCGGATTGCTGATCGTCGCCGAGCGTTCGTTGAGACTATACTCAAGTCGACCGCGACCGACGACGTCCGCCTGGCCGCTCCCCGGATCGTGGAGGATGATCTGATCGCCGATCGCCGTCGCGACCTTGGTGCGCTGATTGAAGAAGACACCGGTGTCCGCGACGACGGTTTGCGAATCGCCCCGCTGAACGATCGCGCGACGGCTTTCCGGGGAGAGGATCTCGAAGACATCGTTCTGCGCGTCGAAGGTGACTCGATCGCCCTCGTAGCGTGTGACGGTGTACCCGTTTCGCCGCATCAGCGCCTGCATGGTCGAATCGGGCGTCGACAGGCTGAGCCGCGCTCTCATCGCGCTGTCGGCGGCGGTCGTATCGCGTTTGGTGGTGTCTCGACGCTGCGGTTGGATCGTTGGTCGTGGCAGTCGCGGCACTTGCGCGCGCGCGAGCGTCGCGGGCCCAAGCCCCAAGAGGAGGCCGAGTCCTGCAACGCGCCAGGAACTCACGCCGTCACGCCCTGCTCCGCGGCGAGATTCGCGTCGCGGCGCCGCTTTTTGCGGTAGATGAGGTACGCCACGGCGACGCTCAGCTCATACAGCAAATACAGCGGAATCGCGAGCGCGATCGTGGTCGTGAGCAGGTCGCCGGGCGTGATGATCGCCGCCGCGCCGTATGCGATCACGACGGCGTAGCGACGAAACCTGCCCAGCGTCTGCGGCGAAACGATGCCTAACGCGGAAAGGCCGACGAGCACGATCGGCACTTCGAACACGCCACCGAAGGCGAGACACATGCTCGTCACGAAGCCGAAGTACTCCGAAACCGTGATCATCGGCGTCAGCGACTGCGCCTCGAGGCCAAAGAGAAACCTCAGCGTCATTGGCAACACGAGGAAATAGGCGAGCGCGACGCCGCAAACGAACAGCAGCGTCGCCGCCAGCAGCACCGGAATCACGACCTTTCGCTCGTGGCGATACAGCGCCGGCGAGAGAAACGCCCAGATGTTGTAGCCGATCACGGGAAGGGCGACCGCGATCCCGACGACGATCGACATCTGGAGAATCGTCGAAAACGTGTCGCCCGGGTGCGTGTACACGAGGTGTTGCCCGCGCAGATACGGGAGCACCGGCGCTTGCAACCATCCGATCAGATCGAGCTTGAACGTGAGCAATAGCCCGATACCGACGCCGACGATGAGGGCACCGAGGGAATAGATGATACGCCAGCGCAGTTCCTCGAGATGATCGAGGAATGGCATCTCACCCGACTTCGACTTGGGGATGGGCATGGGATTCCACCTACTACACAGAGATAGCTCGAAAGAGCCGTGGAACCCGAAGTCTACTTGGTGGTCCGCAACAGATCACGCGCCAGACTCGCCTCATCGCTATTCGGGTACTCCTTTACAATCCGGTTCAGCGCCGTACGCGCCGGCGCCGTCTTCTTCTGAGCGATGAGCGACAGAGCGTACTTGTAGAGCGCGGTTGGCGCCGCCTTCGATTGCGGGTATTTCGCCACGACGAGTTGATACACGGAATCCGCCCCCGCGGCGTTCTTTTCCTCCGCGAATGATTGTCCGATGTAGAGCTGAGCGGACGGAGCCTCCTCGAACGTCGGATATTTGTCGATCAGCTCCTGGAATCCGGAGCGTGCAACGCCGAAGCTGCCGCGCTGCATCTGATCGAACGCAATCT
>DATEHJ010000242.1:0-2823 GCA_035279645.1 Gemmatimonadaceae bacterium | reverse complement strand
CTCCCGCGCAGTGCCCATCACGATCGAGACGGTGGGCGGGAATCACGTCATCATCGACCTCGGGGGCGGGCGCTACGCCTTCTATGCGCACCTTCAGCCCGGGTCGATCAAGGTGAAGCTCGGTGCTCATGTGAAGCGCGGGCAGCTGATGGGCCTCGTCGGCAACAGCGGCAACTCCACCGAGCCGCACCTCCACTTTCACGTCAGCGACGGCAGCTCACCGCTAGGCTCGGAAGGGATTCCGTACGCCTTCGAGACCCTCTACGTCATCGGCCACTGCAACGCAATGATGAACGCTTGCGAGCAGTCGCCGTCGCCGGTGGTCAGGCGTCTCGAGATGCCGGTAGCGAACGAGGTCGTGAGATTTCCGTAGTAGTGAAAGGCCGGATGTTCTACAACGAAGGGGTCGACGATATCGTCGACCCCTTCTTCACTCCTCTAAAATCTGCCAGGTGCACTCATGCCGCGCAGTACCTGCTCGTGACCTACCTCTCGGCTGTTGTCACGGTGCCGCTCGGCGCGCGCTTCCACTGCTTGTACCAGCTCATCATGTAGAGTTGCGTGCGCAGGAAGTTAGACGGCTTGGAGCTCGTTCCATGGAACTCGCCCTCGAACCGGAGTAGCGCTGCCGGCACGCCGCGCATCTTGAGCGCCGCGTAGTACTCCTCGCTCTGCGGCATCGGCGTGCGACGATCGAGCTCGCCGGTCATGACTACCGTCGGCGTCGTGACGTTGCCGACGTACATCAGCGACGACTGTTTGAGCCACGGCGTCGGATCTTCCCAGAAAGGCTTCTCGAAGAAGTTGTACGTGAAGAGGGGAACGTCGGTCTGACCTGCGAAGCTCAACCAATCGATCACCGGGCAGCGCACCGCCGCCGCGGCGAAGCGATTCGTATGGCCGATCACCCAGCTCGAGAGCACGCCGCCGCCCGAGCAGCCGCCGACGTACATGCTCTGCGGGTCGACGTAACCGCGAGCGACGACCGTATCGACGCCGGCCATGAGATCTTCATAGTCGACGCCGGGGTACCGATGCATGATTGCGTTGCCGAAGGCGCTGCCGTAGCTCGTCGAGCCGCGCGGATTCGTATACAGCACGACATATCCGTTCGCGGCGAAGTTCTGGAACTGATAATTGAACGCGCCATTGTACGCGCCGTGCGGCCCACCGTGAATCTCGAAAATGAGCGGATACTTACGCGATGGATCGAAGCCCGGTGGCTTGACGACCCAGCCGTCGACCTTCGTTCCACTCGTCGACGTGTAAACGATCTTTTCGACGTCGCCGAGCTTGATGTGCGCGAGCATATCGTCGTTGACGTGCGTGAGCTGCGTGACGTCACCGGTGCGCGCTCCACTCTTCAGTGCGATGCGCACGACGTCGTTGGGCTGCTTCGCGGACGCTCGGAGCGCAACGCCGAGTACGGTCGGCCCGCCGCGCGGCGCCATCGCGAAGCTGGTGAGCATCTGCTCACCACTGGTGACCTTGCTCGCGGCACCAGCGAGGCCCGTGTGATAGACATTCGACGTGCCGTGGTCTTCGGTCACGAAATAGATCCCACTGCCGTCCGGTACCCACGTGACATTCGCGACGTCGCGATCGAGATCGCCAGCCGCCTTCTGCGCGCCCGAGCCATCGGCGTTCATGACGTACAGCTCGGACGTGTGGTAGCTGTCCTTCACCTGCGTGTAGCCGCGATACGCGATCTTGCGGCCGTCCGGCGAGACGACCGGCCCGCTCCACGCGCCGTCCTGGTTCGTGAGGCGCCGCATCGAACCGGTGAGGACGTCGATCGCGTAGATATTCGAGCTCCGATAATTGAGATCTGCCGTCGAGTCGGCGAGACCGTCGAAAACCATCGTCCGCGAGTCGGGCGTCCAGTCCCAGCCGACCGCGCCGTCGAGGGCGTCGAAACGGCTGCCGACACTCCAACTGCCCTTGGTCAGCTGGCGAGGCGTGCCGCCGTCCGCGGCGACGACGAAGAGGTGACGGTTGCCCGTCTCCATGAAGCCGACACGATCTTGCTTGAAGTGGAGCGACGTCTCGTAGCGAGGCGCCGCCGTCCAGTGCGCGCCCTTGGGCGCTTCGGGCATGTCGATCTTCCAGATCTTGGGCGATGATACAAACATGCTAAACCCGAGCCACTTCCCGTCGGGGGACCAGCGCACGTCCGAAGGCCCGTCGTCGGTATGTGTGATCTGCGATGTCGCGCCTTCGGCGTCCATGTAGCGCACGAAGATCTGGCTTCCGCGCGGCTCACCCTCCTTGAGGAACGCGATGCGCGACCCGTCCGGCGACCACACCGGGCTCGCACCCTTGCCGAGCATGCGATTGTGCGAGCCGTCGGCGTTCATGAGCCAGAGCGCCGAGTCCCAGCGGTCGTCGATCTTGTTGACGTACCGGCGGGCGTAGACGATCTGCCTGCCGTCGGGCGAGATCTGCGGATCGCCGACCTGCTCGAGGTCGAGGTAGTGGTCGACGGTGAGCAGCGTATCGGAGCGCTTCTCCTGGGCCTGGGCGATTGTTCCTAGGGCGAGGATGGGCAGTAGCGCGAGCGAATGGAACCTCACGGATGTCTCCCGGAAGATTGCGGATCAAGAATATGGATCAGCGGGATTGCCGTGGCGAGTGGGTGGGATCTCGACCGGTACGGGGGGAGAATTACGGATCGGCCATCTGTCATCCCGAGCGCAGCGAGGGATCTGCACCCATTCTGCATGAGTGCAGATCCCTCCTCGCTTCGCTCCTCGGGATGACAGTCGGTTACTTCCCTAACGGGTTGCAACTCCCCGGCTGATTCCTCGCCGCGCACTCCGCCGA
>DATEHJ010000241.1:0-6335 GCA_035279645.1 Gemmatimonadaceae bacterium | reverse complement strand
GCCGATCGCGATGGTCGTGTACGACAACTTCGGAGGGGCGCGGCGGTTCTCGGCCACGGGTTGGACTACAGACTCGCTCGTCTGGGTTCGCGACACGACCGAGTCGCACGCGCGCGCGGAAACGTTCACCTACCGCCGCATATCGGACTCCGCGTATTGGTATGCATGGCGCGTCGCGCGGCCGGGTGGAGCGTACGTGTTAGGCGATTCGGCCACGTGTCACCAGATGTCGGGAGCGGGAGCAGGCGAGGACGAAGCGCGGGTGCGAGAAGTGGTATCGCGCTATTTGCATGGGCTCAAGTTCAATGACACCGTGTCGTTCCACGAGAGCTTCTGGCCCGACGCGAAGCTCATGTTCGTGAAGCGCGATGGAACGCTGGGCCAGCTTTCACAGGCGGAGTGGTATCGCGGATTCGCTGCGAACGCCGGCAAAGAGGAAGAGGGGCAGCTCAGCGTCGTGAGCGTGGAGGTCACGGGGACGGCGGCGTCGGCGAAGGTCGAGGAAGTGTATCCCGCCTCGGTGTACGCCGATTATCTGAATCTGCTCCGATTGAATGGGCAGTGGCGGATTGTGAACAAGATTTACGTCGCCATGCCCAAACGACTTGACAAAGCTAGCTAGGTATAGCTAGTTGGGTGTCATGTCGCGCCACAAGAATGACATCCTGCAGGGGACGCTCGTGTTGCTCGTGCTCAAGACGCTCGATGCTCAGGGGCGGATGCACGGCTACGCGATCACGTCGCACATCCAGCGCGTCTCCGCCGACTTGCTGCGGGTAGAGGAAGGATCGCTGTATCCGGCGCTCCATCGCATGTCGCAGGAGGGCTGGCTGCGCGCGGAATGGGGAACGACGGAAAAGAATCGGGAGGCGAAGTTCTACACCATCACCGCGGTGGGTCGGAAGCAGCTCGAGACCGAAGAGGCGAGCTGGACGCGGCTGCGTTTAGGTGTGACGCGCGTGCTGCGATACGCGTAAGGCGCGGGATGCGGGATGCAGGGTGCTACCAAAACTCGAATCGGAGTCCGATTCATGTCGTGGTTCAGTCGGTTGCGCAATCAGTTCCGTGAGAATGCGGTCTCGAAGGAGATCAGCAAGGAGATGCAGTTTCATCTCTCGGAGAAGGTGGACGATCTCATCGGGGCAGGGATGCCGCCGGCGGCGGCGCGGCGCGAAGCGCGTCGTCGCTTCGGGAGCCTCGCCTACCAAACGGAGCGAACGCGCGAGCGCGATCTCATCGGCTGGTTCGATACCGCGACCGCGGACATTCGTTATGCGCTCCGATCCTTGCGTAGCGCACCGGCATTCGCGGCGGTCGCGATTCTGTCGCTGGGGCTCGGCATTGGAGCCAACACCGCGATCTTCAGTCTGATCAATGCGGTGATGCTCAAGTCGCTGCCGGTAAGCCATCCCGAGGAACTGGTGGCGATCCACCGCGGCGAAGGCAGCGTCTTGACGAATCCGCTCTGGGAAGCGATTCGCGACCGGCAGGACACGTTCAGCGGCGTCCTCGCCTTCGGTTCGACGGACTTCAATCTCACCGCGGGGGGTGAAGCGCGTCGCATCGACGCGAACTGGGTGAGCGGCGACTACTTCGCGACGTTAGGCGTGCGGCCGATAGCCGGCCGTCTGATCGCGAAGGCCGACGACTATCGTGGGTGTCCGGGGACTGTTGTTTTGAGCGACGCCTTTTGGCAGAGTCGCTATTCCGGCGATCCGGCGGTCGTCGGCAAGTCGATCGCGCTGGACGGGCACGCGTTCGAGATCATCGGCGTGGCCGATCCGCGTTTCTTCGGCGTGAGCGTCGGCGAGCACCCTCAAGCTTTCGTGCCGATCTGCTCGGAGGCGATCATCCGTGGGACGAACAGCCAGCTCGACCATCGCAGTAGCTGGTACCTGCAGCTCATCGGCCGGCCCAAGCCGGGCCTAACGAGAGAGCAGATCAACGCACGCTTCGCGACGATCGCGCCGGGGATCCTCGAGGCGACGATTCCGTCGAACTGGCCGGCGGATGCACTGAAGGAATATCGGCGTATGGTGTTTTCGGTCTTGCCGGCGGCGACGGGCTTTTCCGACGTGCGCGTCGCATACGGCAAGGCGCTTTACGTCCTGATGGCGATTGTCGGCGTGGTGCTTCTCATCGCATGCGCTAACGTCGCGAATTTGCTCCTTGCGCGCGCAGCCGCTCGGCAGCGTGAGATGGCGGTGCGGCTCGCGCTGGGTGCAGGGCGCGGCCGCCTCGCGCGGCAGCTGATTACGGAGAGCCTGCTCCTCGCGGCGCTTGGTGCGGCCCTGGGACTGATCTTCGCCTGGTGGGGAAGTCACGTGCTCGTGAGGCTTCTGTCGCGATCGGACCGTGTCCTCTCGCTGGATCTCGGCATCGATGAGCGCGTGCTGCTGTTCACGATCGGCGTCACGACCGTGACCGGGCTGCTCTTTGGCCTCGTGCCCGCGTGGCGCGCGGGGCGGGTCGATCCGCAGGCGGCGATGAAGGCGCAAGGCCGTGGCGTCGCCGAGGGGCATCGTCGATTCAGCATGGGGAAGGCGCTCGTCGTCGCCCAGGTCGCGCTGTCGCTCGTCTTGATCGTCGGCGCTGGGCTCTTGCTCGGCAGCTGGCGGAAGCTGGCGACGCTCGACCCCGGTTTCCGGCGCGATCAGATTCTGCTCATCGATGCGGATATTCGCGGCGCGGCGACGCCTCCCGAACTGCGACTGGCCCTCCATGAGCAAATGCTCACGGCATTGCGGGCGCTTCCCGGCGTTCGCTCGGCAAGCGCGTCGCAGATCACTCCGATCGCCACCTCGACCTGGAATGATCTCATCAGGACGGATGGGTTCACGCCGAAGTCGGATGAGGACGCCGTCGTTTGGGCGAACGCCGTGAGCGACCGCTACTTCGCGACGATGGGCATTCCGATGCTTGGCGGCCGCGACTTCGACAACCGCGACACCCAGACGTCGGCGCACGTGGCGATCGTCAATGAGGCGATGGCGAAAAAGTTCTTCTCGACCCCGGCGGCCGTCGGCCGTCGATTCCAGAAGGAAGTGGGGGGTAACTGGACGGCGCCGATCGAAGTGGTCGGCGTGGTTGGCACGACCAAGTATCAATCGCTGCGGGACTCGGCGCAGCCAATCATGTACTTCCCGCGCGCGCAGGAGTCGGCGGTGGCGCAGTACGTGTCGTTCGAGCTGCGGACGAGTGGGTTACCGATCGGCATCGTCCCCAACGCGACGAAGGCAATCGCGGCATTGAGCCCACGGATCACGCTCGATTTCACGACACTCGACCGTCGGATGGCGGAGTCGTTGACGTTGATGCGAACGATCGCGACGCTGTCGGGCTTTTTCGGAGCGCTCGCGGTGCTGCTGGCGACGATCGGTCTCTATGGAATCATGACGTACAACGTGGCGCGGCGCCGGAACGAGATCGGCGTGCGGATCGCGCTGGGGGCCGAGCGGGGACGCGTGGTGCGGATGGTGTTGGGGGAGGTGTCACGCGTCGTGATCGCGGGGACGTTGATCGGCGTCGGCCTGTCGTTAGGTGTGACGCGACTGGTGGCGTCCTTCCTCTACGGCGTGACACCGACCGACTTCGTGACGCTCGGTGCGTCGGTGGCGCTGCTGGCAGCGGTCGGCGTCGCCGCGGCAGCCCTGCCGGCGTGGCGAGCGTCACGGCTGGATCCGGTCGCTGCGCTCAGGGAGGAATAGTGAGCTCCGGAAGTGCAGATCCCTCGCCGCGCTCGGGATGACAGGAAGGTGCGCTCGGGATGACAGGAAGGGTGCGCTCGGGATGACAGGGCGGCTGCGCTCGGGATGACAGGGCGGCTGCGCTCGGGATGACTCGAATACTGGACAAAGTCCACTATTTCGCCGACAATGGTCGGCATGACAAAGCATGCTGATGCACGCGTGGCCCAGGTTCGGCAATTCAATCGGTTTTACACGCGGCAAATTGGAGCGTTGAATCGCGAGTTTCTCGACAGCGAGTTCTCGCTCACCGACGTTCGAGTGCTTTACGAGCTGCGGCACCACGACCGACTCACCGCGAGCGTGCTGGGACAAACGCTCGCGCTCGACGCGGCATACCTGAGCCGGATCCTGCGCGAATTCGAGCGCAAAGGACTCCTCGTCAAGAGTCCATCCAAAGCGGACCGGCGCGAGACGCACCTCCGGCTCAGCGCGACGGGGAGAAAAGTCTTCGACGCGATCGAGGCGCGGCAGCAAGTCGCGGTCGCGGACATGCTTCGTGCTCTCGCGGGAGACGAGCAACGGCACATCGTCGAATCGATGCAGCGGATCGAGCGGCTACTCGACCGGGCCGGCCCGACCGAACCGTCGTATACTCTGCGCGAGCCTCGGCCGGGAGACATCGGCTGGATCGTTCACCGACATGGAGCGCTTTACCACGAGGAATACGACTGGGACGAACAGTTCGAGGTCCTCGTGGCGGAAATCGCGGCGGATTTCGCGAAGCATCACGACCCGCGGCGCGAGCGGTGTTGGGTGGCCGAGTACCAGGGGGAGATTGTCGGCTCGATCTTCTGCGTCGAGAAGTCGAAGACGGTCGCGAAGCTGCGACTGCTGTACGTCGAGCCGTCAGCGCGCCATTTGGGGATCGGCACACGTCTCGTCGATGAGTGCATTCGCTTCGCTCGAAAGGCAGGGTATCGCAAGATGACGCTCTGGACGCAGAGCCTGTTGAGCGCGGCGCGACGAGTGTACGAGCGAGCCGGATTCAAGCTGGTGCACGAGGAATCGCATCACAGCTTCGGCGCCGATCTCGTGGCTCAGACCTGGGAAATGCGTCTATAGGCTGGAAACGCCCCGCTCGTGATGACATGTGGGATCCAGAGGTCTACGTCAGGGTACGTATTGTCGCGTCCGACGTGCCGGCGTATTCCTAACGCCACCTCTGCCGAGAGCTGATGATGAATCGGTATGCCGCAGTCTTCATCCTGTTCCTCTCTGTCATTCTCGCTAGGCCGCTCGCGTCGCAGGCGCGTCCCGAAGGAACACCGGTCGACTCTCTGCGCACGCATGTTCTGAAGCTGCGCGACGGGTCGACCCTCGTTGGGCGGATCGTCACCGAGAACACGGACAGCGTGCGCTTCGAGAGCAACGGCATCCTGTTCTCCCTTGCGCGCTCGCAGATCGCCGAGCTGCGTAGCGTCGAGCCCGGGACGATTCGACAGGGCGAATACTGGTTTCCCGACCCGAACCGCACGCGGCTCTTCTTCGCGCCAACGGCGAGGACGCTGGCAAAGGGGGAGGGATACTTCTCGGACAGCTATCTCCTCCTCCTGAACGTCGCCGGCGGTGTGACGTCGAATTTCACGATGGGCGGAGGACTTTCGATCATACCGTCGAACAATCCGCAGAACAACATCTTCTACCTGACGCCCAAGATCGGACTGATCGAGGCGCCCAACTTCGCGCTCGCAGCGGGCGCGCTCGTCGGATTCGCCGGTTTCGAGGGCATCGACCAGAAGGATCGCAGCTTCGGCATTCTGTATGGCGTGGGGAGCATCGGCTCGAACGACGACCACCTCGACTTCGGTGCGGGTTGGGGCTATGCGGGTGGACGTGTCTCCGGAAACCCGGCGCTCATGATTGGTGGCGCAACGCGGATCTCGCGGCGCGTGTCGCTACTCACCGAAAACTATCTCGTGCCGAGCGTGAGCGATAAGGCCCTCGTGTCCTACGGCTTTCGCTTCTTCGGCGAGAAGTTGTCCGTGGATCTCGCGTTCGCCAATGCTGTGGGATCGGGCACGACCTTCCTGTTCCCAGGAATCCCGTACGTCGCATTCGCGGTCAAATTCTAACTGCTCGGTAGTTGAAAAGCCGGCCAGCCGTTTCAACTACAGAGTGAACAACTACGGAGTAGCTGCTGATTGCTTTGGGAAGATCAGCGCCAGCGCGACGTCGGACGTGTACATGCAGCGCGCATTGTGACCGCAGAGGGGCACGATCGCGACGGTGTGATGCGCGCCTAGCTTCTCGTTGACAAGGCGGGCGAAGGCTTCGCCACGGGCGAGACGCGTCGGACCCTGCGCCATCGCGGCGCAGGAGCCATCGAAGCCGGCGAGGGGCAAGATATCGAGCTGGCCGATGAGGTAAGTGGTGGGCCGGGCCGCAAGCTGCTGGCGGAGTTGACTGTCACTTTCCTTGGCCGCATACCCGTTGCGGTCGCGCATTCCGTAGGGCCACCGGTCGTAGGTCGTGCAGTTGCGCGCGTCGCCGAACGCGCGGAACAGCGCCTCGTTAGGTGCGACTTGCGGGATGTAGCCGGGGGCACTCGATGTCAGCGCATACGACGCGGCGGTAGGTCGCTCGCTG
>DATEHJ010000240.1:0-6771 GCA_035279645.1 Gemmatimonadaceae bacterium | reverse complement strand
GCCGGCTGTCATTCCGAGGAGCGAAGCGACGAGGAATCTGCTGAAGAACTGTCATTCCGAGGAGCGAAGCGACGAGGAATCTGCACCTATGCCTTCAAGTGCAGATCCCTCCACTCGCTCGAGATGACATTCTTCAGAGCTTCCTTAGAGGCTAAAGGCGCGAAGTCCCGAACGGCGCGAAGGCCCGAACTGCGCAGGTCCCAAACGGCGCTAGGTCCCAAACGGCGCGAGGTCCCAAACGGCGTTAAACGTCGTTGAACGGTGTTCGGAACTCAGCGCTCTTCGGAAGTCAGCGCCATTTGGGACTTCGCGCCGTTTGGGACTTCGCGCCTTTGACATTTTTTCGCGCGTTAGGCCGTGAGCGTAAGAGCGGGACTCGACGTCACCGTCGGCAACGCCGCGATCGCCGTTTCGTCTGCCGACTTTTCGTGTGGGGACACGCGCGCGCGCTGGACGTGCTTGGCGACCTCCCACTCGCGCATCAGTTGGTCGTTGCTGCGAAGCATCGGCGCCATATCGCCCGTGTGGGGCGTCGCCATCGATGGCCCGTTCCCTTTCATCATGGGAAGGAAATCGGTCAACGAGTCGCGTTTCCCCGCACATCGAGTCGTGCGCACGTGAGAGCGAGTCGTGGTCCGCACACTCGAGGCGTGGCGCCCCCGACGTCAGCGCTCGGTCCCCGGACCTCAGCTGAAAGCAGGGCGACATGGAGGCTCGTTCCCCTGATCTCGAGACCTGGCAAGCGGACTCGGAGGGTCGTTCCCGTGATCTCAGGAAGCGGCAAGGTGACAGAGAGACTCGTTCCCCAGATCTCAGCAGAAGGCATGACAACCCTGATGCTCGTTCCCCTCGAGTGAGCGGCGGGGACGGTCCTCGGAGATCCGGCCTCCTCAGCTCAGCGATCCGCCATCGAACCGGAGTGCCCGTTCCCCGCAGGTCAGGGCGCGAGCAGCGCACCGGAATGCCGTTCCCCGCATCTCAGCGACCGGCACGCCCACCGGCAGTCAGCGACACGTCACGTGAGGTGATGTTCCCCTCGCATCAGCAAACGGCAACCTGCCCCGAGGTCCCGTTCCCCTGGCCTCAGCGATCGGCTGCCTGACGACAAGGCCGGTTCCCGTCGCGTGAGGCGTCGCGCGCCTGATCGACGGGCTCGGACCGCGCGACTCAGCAGATGCGCGCGGGACGTGAGGTCCGGTTCCCCTCATTCGTGGTTGATGACACACGACGAGGAGTGCCGTTCCCTTCACGTGAGACGCCGCACACCTCATGCGAGCACGCGTGACGCTAGCTCAGCAACTCACGCCGACATCGGAGGTGCCGTTCCGCTTACCTCAGCGGTCGGCAACCCGACGTGAGGCGTTGCAAACGCCACATGAGGGCCCTGTTAACGCTAAACGCCCACGTTCAGCGCCTCATGCCCAACAGCGCGTCGACGAACGCCGCGACGTCATCGAAGACGAAGTCCGCGTGTGCGCGACGGCTCTCGATCACCTCGGAGCACGTCGTCCTCGTAGTAGCGGCGTGCCAACTCCGCACGCCGCTCCGGCATCCCCAGCGCCTCGGCAATAGGACGCCCATCTCGCCCCCTGGTGGCGGAACAGAGACCAGTGTGTGGAAGAGATCGAAGAGAACTGCGCGCGGGCGCGACGTGATCGTGACGTGAGTCAAATGCCCTCTCCTTGGGGCGGCTGACGGGTTTCGCGTTCGGGCTCGACCACCTCGTGATTCCATTGGCGATGGAGACGCGCGGCCTCGCCGGAGTGAGCGATGAGTTCCGGCACCCTCGCCCGTGCGAGGTGCGCGACGAAACCATCGAGGCAACCCGCCCAGCCAATCGCGTGGCTTTCTCGTCGCGCTGCGTCGCCGATGCGCTCATGAATGACGACGATCGTCGTGGCCCCTCCGGCGAGCGGCTCGAAACGGACCGTGACGCGCTCGTCGGCCGATGCGTGTGGCTCGGCCTCGAGGTGCCAACTGTATATCAGACTGTGAGGCGGATCGATTGCCTCGAAGGTGCCCCGGATCCAAACGACACGACCGTCGGCAAACTGGTTCGCGATGCGGTACTCGCCACCGACGCGTAGATCGATGTGCGACTCGGGGCAGGTGACCCCCGCGGGTCCCCACCAGCGCACGATCTCATTTGGGTCGGTCCATACCGCGAACGCGCGCTCGGGGGGCACGCGTACGACACGACTCACGCGGAGACTCGTCGCCTCGCTCCCCTCAGGATTCCACATACCGCGCGAACGAATCCAGGTTCGTGTCCCAGAAGTGGCGATACTGCGCAAGCCACGCATCAGCGCCGTGTAACGCGTCGGCGCTGAGCGTGCATTGGTGGACGCGTCCGTCCACCGTGCGATGAATGAGGCGCGCACGCTCGAGGACGCGAATGTGGCGCGACACCGCGGGCAGCGATAGCGCGAACGGTTCAGCAAGCTCCGTGACCATCGCTGGGGATTTGGCCAGACGCGCGAGGAGTGCGCGCCGCGTCTGATCGCCGAGCGCGCGAAAGACAAGGTCGAGCTGTCTGGCGCTGGCCACCGGTTCGCGCCGGCGCTGTCGTGTGTGTCTTGACATGCCGGCAATATTAAACAGTATTGTTAAATATTCCAGGCCGGTCGCACCACCCGTCATGCTCTCTTGGGGCCAACCACAATGACCGCTCACGACGCATCCCGCCGCGATTTTGCTCGACAACTCGCCGTCGTTGCCCTCGGGAGCGCGACGCTCGCCGGCGTACCCAAAAGGCTCCTCGCGGCGCGGGTGGCGCAACACGAGGGAGACATCATCCACGATGAGCAGTCGATCCATCAGGTAGTGAATTTCAAGGCCGCGCCGCTGCGTGTGTACGGCACCCTCACGGATCCCAGAGAGTTTCTGGCGATTATGAAGTTCAGTACCGTGCCCAATGCGCCCCTGCCTGAGATCAGCGCGCGCGAAGGCGCCAAATTCGCGCTGTTTGGCGGACATATCCTCGGCCGCAACATTGAGCTCGTACCGGGCGCGCGCGTCGTACAGGCGTGGCGGACGTCGGGCTGGCCGACGGGCCTCTACTCAATGGTTCGGATGGAGCTGCAGGCTGCCGGCAGCGGAACAACGCTGACGTTCGACCACACGGGATTTCCAAAGGCCGATGCCGAACACCTCGCCGCGGGGTGGTACTTGAATTACTGGACTCCGATGCAGAAGCATTTCGGATGAAACGTATGCGCGATGATCGTTAGGTACCGGGCATTCCGCGACGAGGCCGCGAGTGACTGCCTTCTATTTGGTTCCGAGAAAGCGCTCGACGATCTCGGGCAGCATCGGATCGACGACGAGCGTGTAGTGGGTGGCGTTAGGCACGATCGCGAACTGGTTTGCGGACCGCAGTGAACCATCGATCCCGGCATCGCGCTGGCCCCCTCCCAACGCCTTCCAGAACTCGACCATGTGTTCGGGCCGCACCATGTCAGCGTCGGCAAAGACCAGCAGTGTGCGCGCCCGAACCTTGGCGATGTCGGCGCTCCAATCAAAGGGACGTTTGGTCAGCTCACCGACCTTCCTGAAGAGGTTAATCCAATCGACATCGGGATAGGCCTGCCCTAACGGCGTTGCCTTGACGCCACCGCCGATCATGGCGGCGTTGGCCTCCAGTCCTTCGAGGGCCGCCACTACCTCCGGATAAGCGCCGTCCTGCCTCATCCTCGCGGCCACGAGCACGAGCCGGTCGACCACGTCCGGATGGCGGATGGCGGTCTGCAGCGCGACAAAGGAGCCCAGCGAGTAGCCCATGACGTCGGCCTTGCCGAGCTTCAGATGGCCGATCAGAGCGGCAATGTCGTCGCCCATCGTTTCAGTGCGCAGTGGCCTGTCGGTGTCTGGCGTGCGCCCATGCGCCTGGAGATGGGGGGCGATCACCCGCCGGCCCTTGGCCAGTTCTGCGAAATTGCTCCCGAAGCAGTCTGGGTTGATGCCCCCGTGAAGAAGAATGAGCGGCTTCCCGGCGCCATGCACGCTGTAATAGATGTGCTGTCCATTGACGTCGGCGAAATCCGCATTCGACATGGCGGTGGTCTCCTTGAATTGAACGGGACGGGGCAATCAGCGCTGCGGTCGCTGTGGCAGTCTTCAGGAAATCGCGTCGCAGCATATCGTCATCACTCCATCGCCAACACTGCAGGCAGGTTGAAAGCATCGAGAAACGGTGGCAGGTCGAACGATGTTACTTCGGCGACGCTGCCACTTTCGATTCGCAGGACGTCGATCATGAATGCCCGGTAATACGCATCGCCGGGCTTCCTCAGGTAATTGGCGACCGCCGGCATTCGGTTCGCCGACGTCACCACCAACTTGAAGTCGTTGTACGGCGGCTGGCCGAAGCCACCCTCCACCCACGCCTGCACGGTGGCGCGGTTGCCGACGCTCACGAATGGCGCCGGCGGCATGCTGAAGCGCGCATCGTCGCGCAGCAGCCGTGTGAGCGCCTCGGTGTCGAAGTGTTCGGTTGCGTCCACGTACTGCCTCACGAGCAACATCTCCGCGTCGCTGATCTCGCTCGGCGCCACCGTCTCATCGCGACTGGGCTTCAGGCGCCGCACCGCGCCGCGGGCGCGCTGGAGTGCCGCGTTGACCGACGCGACGCTCGACTCGAGCAGATTCGCGACCTCCTCGGCGGACCAATCGAGCACGTCGCGCAGGATGAGCACCGCGCGCTGTTTCGGCGGCAGGCATTGCAGCGTCACGAGGAAGGCGAGCTCGATCGTCTCGCGCCGGATCACGAGCGCATCCGCATCGGCGTCGCCTGTCGTCGCACCGAGTAGCCGATCGGGATACGGCTGTAGCCATGCGACGTGTGAGAGCTTGACATCCTGTCCCGACGGCGCCAGCGCGCTGAGCTCGATGACGCGGCGCTCGTGGCGCGCGAGAAAGTCGAGGCACGCGTTCGTCGCGATGCGGTACAGCCAGGCGCGAAATGGCGCGCGCCCCTGATAGGTGCCGCGCTTCTGCCAGGCGCGCAGGAAGGTTTCCTGCACCAGATCCTCGGCATCCTCGAAGGACGCCAGCATTCGGTAGCAGTGGACATGCAGCTCGCGGCGGTAGCGTCGTGTGAGCTCGGCGAACGCCGACTCGTCCGTGGTTGTCTCGCGGGTGCCGTCCACTGCGTCCCTCGGCCCCAGCGGCCTGGTTTCTACTTCCGCCATTTGACCTCTCATATTGTGGACTGGATATATGACGGGCGAGGTGCCGGAACTCATCGCTCACTCCGGCAACAGCTAGCGGTGAGGGGTATGGAGATCACTACTGGTGTACCCTGCGTATAGAACGTGTGAGCAAACGCTATCAGGACTCGCGGACGCTCGTTGCTGTCGCCCTCGTGCCACTGATCCTGGCATCGCTACTCCGCGTTGCTGCTTGCACCGTGACCGATCCGCTGCCACCGACAGCGCAACGCTTCAATCCGCCGTCTGTATATGGCCGCTGGTGGTCAATGACACAGGCTTGTTCCGGTATTACGGCCTCGTTCAGCGCCATCGAGTGGTACGTAGTACCATCTGTGCAGCTATTCCCTCATGACGGACAGGACGTAGCTGGCTACTACGATTCGCGCCGTCACCGCATTGTGTTGGCCCAAC
The DNA here is from genome assembly GCA_035279645.1 of Gemmatimonadaceae bacterium. Taxonomy (GTDB): domain Bacteria; phylum Gemmatimonadota; class Gemmatimonadetes; order Gemmatimonadales; family Gemmatimonadaceae; genus AG2. The sequence goes on along the minus strand of DATEHJ010000240.1, from coordinate 1,150 downwards.
CGGGGCAGCTCTATGGACCCCTGGTGCGACACGAAATGCTGCACGCCATCGACGGTGCACCAGGACATCCACGATCGCTGTTCCTGGGACGCTGCGGCGGCGTCGTGGTCTGCCCGGAGACTTGCATTGCAGATGCTGGCGCCGCACCTGTCCCTGGATCAACTCTGCGGCGTGTGCCCCCTGAGTCGCTTCAGATAACGGTCCGAGTCGATCCCGCGCAGCCGACTGCGAGTATAGACCAGGGCTATTTCGAGACGATCGTGACCGCCCTCAACGACCGACCGGATTCCGTGGTTGTCGTGCTGCCACCGCCGAGCGACGCGGGGCCGCCAGTCGCATTTCGATTCGACTGGGAATACAAACTCGGGGGGCAGTCGTACGATGACCGTGCCTTCGATGCTGAAGTGACTCTCTTCGCACCGGGCGAGGTGAAGCAACGGGTTTTCGACCTGAGTGTCGGCGGAACTGGCGGCATACCGGTGGGAAGCGACTCGGTACGGGGCGCGTACGGAACTCAGTGGGGGACGTTCCTACGGGTGATCGTTGCTAACTGACGCTGCGCCATGGGGGGCCTAACACTTGGAGTGCTGCCGCAATTTGCCGCGCGGTTGCGCTGTCGTCGTCGAGCGATAGTGAAGTGAAGCACACCACCGAATCTACGGTCGCACGCGAACTGTGGTGCCATTTTGATGAAGCAGAGAAGTCATGACTCTAGTCGTTAGGCAAGACGTACGTTCCTGCTCAATCGCGTGACGCGCCGCAGGAAAAAAATCCATATGCGTGACTCTTCGATCATCGTCTGTGCTTTCCTGCTTGGGTGCTCTCCGGCCCTCGATTCGAAACCCTCCAAGCCGCGCAGGCTGACGCGATGGCGATAGCGCTCAACGTTCGAGGGCTGCAGTTCGTCCCGAAGGGGCTCGCGTCGAAGGCGCGAAGTCTCATACTGCGCGAAGTCCCATACGGCGCGAAGTCCCATACGGCGCGAGGTGCCATACTGCGCGAAGTCCCATACTGCGCGAAGTCCCAAACGACGTTGAACGTCGTTCGGAACTCAGCGCTCTTTGGAACTCAGCGCCGTTTGGGACCTCGCGCAGTATGGGACCTCGCGCAGTATGGGACCTCGCGCAGTATGGGACTTCGCGCCGTTCGG
>DATEHJ010000239.1:0-3234 GCA_035279645.1 Gemmatimonadaceae bacterium | reverse complement strand
TCCCTGCGGGCAGCTTGAGGAAATCGACGCTGGCGGTGAACGGAATCTCAGGGACGCGCGGTTGCTGAGCGCCAAGGGTGGCCGCGCCGACGAGTAGTAGCGTGCTTGCTAGAGTGCGCATCTGCAGATCTCCGGAAGCTCCGCGATTGGAGTCATCACGATATCGATCTTACGACAGGCCGCTATTATTGGGAATGACCACCGACACCCGCCTGCGCGTCGCCACCGCCGAGATCGAGACGCCAATCGGTCCGATGATCGCCGCGGCGTCGGACACGCACCTACTTCTCTTCGAGTTTCCGCACCGCCGCATGATCGATACGCAGCTGGACAGGGTGCGCCGTGCAATCGACTGTGAGCTCGAGCCTGGCGAGTCGCCAGTGTTCTCCCAAGTGCGCGCGGAGATCGACGAGTACTTCCGCGGCGAGCGGCGGGAGTTCACCGTGCCGCTCCACGTGCCTGGGACGCCGTTTCAAGCGAGCGTCTGGACCGCGCTCCAACGCATTCCCTGTGGCACCACGACGAGCTACGCGCGACTCGCCGAGTCGATCGGCAAGCCTAACGCAGTGCGCGCCGTCGCGCGCGCGAACGGCGATAATCGCGTCGCGATCATCATTCCCTGCCACCGGGTCATCGGGTCGAACGGAGAGCTGGTCGGATACGGCGGTGGGCTCTGGCGGAAGAAGAAGCTTCTGGAGCTGGAGGGTCGGGGCGAAACGTTGCCCCTGTTCGATGTTACGTAGGACGGGCCTCGTTCGACCTATAGGCATGAGGCGACTCGTTCTGCTCCTCGTGCTGGCGGCCGCGCCGCCCCTCCGAGCGCAATTCCATTTCACGCATCGCGACACGCTGCCGCAGAAAGTCGTGCAGCGCGCGCTCGATGGCTACAACCATCATGACGTCGTCGCGATCGAGAACGAGTACCAACCGACCTACCTCTACCAGAACCTCGCCGACTCGGCGGGGCCCAGGCTCGTCTCGCGCGTCGACATGCGCGACAGCCTCATCGTGGTGTTCCAGCGCACGAAGGACGCGAAGCTCTCGCTCTCGCGGCGCGTGTTGACGGGGCCGATCGTCACCGACTTTTACGTGGCGAAGGGGAACGGCCGGAAGGCAAAGCACGTCGACATCTACGAGGTACGGCACGGCAAGATCGTGCGGGAGTGGGAGTACTGACTGGTGCAGCGGCGCCGCGGTTTTCATATTCCGCGCGCTTCCAACACAGGTCAGATCCATCGTGCGACGCAGCGTTCTTGCGCTCATTGCCGCATCCTTGCCCGCGGCGCTCCAAGCTCAATCGCCCTTCGATTCCCTTCATTTCCGCTCGATAGGCCCCGCGGCGACCGGTGGTCGCATCCACGATATCGAGGTCGACCCGAAGGATCCGTCGATCATTTACGTCGCGAGCGCGTCGGGCGGAATCTGGAAAACAACGAACAAGGGCACTTTCTGGACGCCGATCTTTGAGGGCGTCGCGGACAACACCTTCGGCGACCTCGCGATCTGCGACGCCAACTCGCGCGTCATCTGGGCCGGCACCGGTGAGCAGAACAACCGACAGAGCTCCTCGTGGGGCACCGGCATGTACCGCTCGACCGATGCGGGCCGCACGTGGACCCTGGTAGGCCTAACGAGCACCGCCAGCATTGGTCGCGTCCGCGCCCATCCCACCAACTGCAACGTTGCCTACGTTGCCGCGGTCGGGAATCTCTGGAAGGCGACCAACGAGCGCGGTGTCTACAAGACCATCGATGGCGGTAAGAGCTGGACCAAGGTGCTGTCCGTCGACAGCCTAACGGGAGCGACCGACATCGCGATGGACCCACGCGATCCGAATGTGCTGTACGCCGCGACGTACCAGCGGCTGCGCAGCGCCTTCGGCTTCAACGGCGGTGGACCGGGGAGCGCGATCTACAAGACCAGCGACGGTGGCGCCACCTGGAAAAAGCTCGAGAACGGCATTCCCGCTGGCGACAAGGGACGCATCGGCCTCGCGATCGCCGCGTCGAATCCTAATGTGCTCATCGCGACCATCGAGCACGCCAGCGAAAGTGGTACGTACCGCACGGATGACGCTGGCGCGACATGGCACCGCACGAGTCGCGCGAATCCGCGCCCGATGTACTACAGCGCGCCCTTTATCGATCCCACCAGCGACATGCGCATCTGGCTCCTCGGCACGATCATCGTGAAGAGTGAGGACGGTGGCGTCACCTTCGAGGGGCAGCCCACCTCGCCGACGTACGACATCGGCCTCAAGACAGATCACCACACCATGTGGATCGATCCGCGCGACTCCCGACACATTCTGGTGGGCGGTGATGGAGGCTTGAACGAGAGCTGGGACCTCGGGATGACATATACACGGATAAACAACATCCCGATCGGTCAGTTCTATCGTATCGCGGTCGATGACCGCGATCCGTATTGGATTTACGGTGGTCTGCAGGACAACCACTCGTGGATGGGGCCAAGCGCGACGCGTCACTGGTTAGGCATCTTGAACCAGGATTGGACGCAGATCGGTCTCAGCGACGGCACGGGACAGCAGGTCGACAAGAGCGGATATCGCACCATCTATTCGTCGTCGAGCGGGGGCAACGTTCAACGAGTCGACCCGGAGACGGGCGACCGTCTTGATATCAAGCCTCAAGCTCCGCGCGGAGATTCAGCTTTCCGCTGGGATTGGGACTCGCCGCTGCTCGCGTCGACGCACACTGTTGGAACTGTCTACATCGGCGGCAATCGCCTCTTCATCTCACAGGATCGCGGCACGACGTGGACGCGATCTCAAGACCTCACGCGCTCAGTGAATCGCGATACGCTCACCCTCATGGGTGTCCGCGACCGCGACATAAAATTTTCACGGAACGACGGTGAATCGAGCTACAGCGAGCTTACGACGATTGCCGAGTCTCCGGTCGACGCAACGGTACTGTGGGTCGGCACGGATGACGGCAACGTGCAACTTTCAGTGGACGCGGGCGCCACGTGGCGAGAGCTGAGCGACGCGATCACGAAGTCGACCGGGATCGCGAGCGGCTCCTACGTCGGGCGCATCCTCGCGTCGAGTGCCTCGCGCGGCACGGCGTATATTGCCTTCGACGCGCACCGCGCCGGCGATTTCGCACCGTATCTCGTTCGCACGAGCGACTTCGGTAAGACGTGGAAATTGGTGAGCGCCGGCATGCCGGCGGATGCTTCGGTTCGCAGCATCGCGGAGTACCCGGGAAA